>CADARG010000023.1 GCA_902790255.1 uncultured Pseudomonadota bacterium
AATTTTGGGGACAAAACCCAATTTAAAATTTATTTCGGGTACAGAATAAATCCTTGAAAATCAACATGTTAAAGTTGTTTTTCGTAGTCTGTACCCAAATTCCCGAAATTTTTGATACTTTTCGGAAAAAATTAAGGGAAAAATCTACCCTTAATTTTTATCATTCAAAGATACTTTTATACATCTTACTCTTGATCCGTTAATCCATATTGGCGTATCTATTCTTTTTCTTGTGTTTTTCCCATCCATCTCAGTATATTCTTCAAAAATACCGGAATTAATTAAAATTTGCTTTGCTTCCTTTATTCTTACTTCTATTTCTTTACAGAAATTCTTAAAGTTTTTAGGCAGCAAATAATACAGATTCTCATTTTCGATCTTATATCCGAAAACTTGCGTTTTTATATCTTTAAAGTCCATTGTTAAATGTCTTTCTGATTTTTGATGAGTCGGAATAAAATAACTCTCATTTCTTTTGAACCATTCCGTTATTTCTTGCTTGATTTCCTCCCTTTTGTCTTTCAACTTTCGTAAGTTAGGCAGGCAGATGTTAAGAATGTTCTGAATCGCGCGGTCCGTTTCGATAGCATCCAGATTCACTATTCCCAGTTCATCATTGCTTATTACTCTTCCCGTTGTATTTATCAGAGCGAATGCGTTTAAAACCCTAGATAATAATCCATTGCCCATATCTTCGTCGTTTATATTACAAGCTTTCATCAAAGTTGATAGAGTTTCTGCAAAAATTTCTTTTATTCTATCCACTGACATTTCTTGCAATCTCTTTATGTACTTTTCAGCCGCAGTTCCATAATATTCAGATACTCCCTCTACAATGGCCTCAGCGAACTCTTTAGACGTTTTGAATCCATGGAGGTCTTCAAAAATGCCTTTTTCTTCATCCATAGGGTAATAGATATCCACGAATCTCGCGAGCACCCCCTCGGGAACTCTTTTTCCCAACCTTTCTATTATTTCGCTAACTCCTATTTCTGCTGTACTCAAACCAAAAGTTCTCCAATGGATAGGATCTCTCAACCCGATACTTGCTGTCATTCTAGCTTTACCATTTTCATTGCCTATCGTATAAGCAATGCTTTTGATTTCCTCATCTTTTGCCTGACTCAGTTCATCCAGCACTAAAAATGTGTAATTATGAAACGATGCTACAATTTCTTGAGCATTGCTGGTCATTCTCCATTGTTTTATATAATTCTTATAGTTTCCCCACACTGAAGAGGACAGCCGTGCGACCGTTGTTTTTCCCGTTGATGATTTTCCTACAAAGTTGAATATTGTGGTATTGATACTCGGAAAAAATTTCAATAATGGAGCTGAAAATGCCAAACTCATTCCGAATATCAGAGCGCTATTCCCTTTGCAAAATTCGCTGACATTTGTCTGCCATTCTCCAAAACTTCCGTTTTGCTCATAACCTGAATTATTTTTCTCGTCATAAATATAGTTAGTGGTTTTGCTCTCATAAAATGAAGGACATATAAAATCTTCATCTATCCATCCTGTTTTATCAACCTCTACAAAGCGGCCTTTTTCCTCTACATTGGTAAATTGGTTTAACAAATATGACTTGAAACTTGCGTTGTTTATATTTGGACGAAAGCCTTTCTGAAACAAGATTTTAACAACGTCTGTTATATTTGAAAATTTCACGTTTTCTAGATCTATAACTTGTTTTTCTCCATACATATCCTTAAATTCCAAACGAGTTTTCCAGTCCTTTCCTGATTGCGTTTTTATTGATCCAACAATCTGTACGTAATCTGAAATTTTTTTATTATCAACAAATATTCCGTTTTCTTTTATTTCAAACTTTGTATTCATTATTTTTCTCCTTCCTTTGTAACTGCATAAAAAACATTTCTTACTTCCTCAGCCCCAACGACTTGGTGCATATCGTTGAAGTCATTGAATCCTTGCGTTGGGTAGACTATTTGAACGTTAGGAATATCTGACACTCCCTGCGCTGCATTTCTACCAGCCTCGTCATTATCCGCTGCGATGATTATTCGGGAATCAGGAAATTGATCCGCGATTTTCTCAACAACACTTTTGAGGTATACACGCCGACATCGCGGCTACCACGAACGGATCCGTTGATTCAGCAATACTTCGAGCTGTTGCATATCCTTCCGCTATTACGATAGTATCTTTCGACCTCTCGTAATCCGAAGCTATATGAAACAAGCCTTTGAACGAGCCCGAAAAGCGTTTGTTTCCATCCTCACCTATAAACTGAAGTGCTTTTATGGTAAACTCACTTTGGTTTGAAGGGATAAAGTCGGTTAGCGGAATTACTAAGCGGCTTTGTCTTTTGTAGTTGTTTACCAAAGCATTCCCCAACGAAATCTTCTTGTTTTTCAGGTACTCATGCTCGGCAATAATCGACTTCCTCCATATGTAGCAAATATCAACTTCTTTCTTCTTAGCAAGTGTTCCTTGAACCGCAAGCGGTTGATGGGCTAAGAAAGGAAAAAGACCTTTCAACTTCTGCGCCGCCTCGACTATCTCGCAGTTGTAGACGAACATGGCAAGATCAATCACGCTTCCGCCCCTGTCTCCAGTTGCGAAGTCATGAAATCGCCCCGTGTTGATGTCAATTCTGAACGACCCCAGTTTACAATCTTTTCTCCTTGGGTTGAGGGCAACGTAATCGCTACCCTCAATTCTTCCTTGCCCAACGAGTTGTTGTAACACAGCTATCGAATTGTCTCGATATTTACGTTTTATCAGTGCGAAATCAGTCATTGCAGCCCCCCTCATTCTCTGAAGAATTGTGATTGCCATTTATGTATGCCTGTATATCAGACTCTCTCCAAACAGCTATTTTGGCACTCAGTTTCTCCGGTTTCGGGAATTCTCCTCTTTTGATTTTTGCCCATAGGGTCGATCTTCCTATTGGAATTAGCTCCAACACTTGCGGAAGTCTCAAAAATCGATTTAATTTAGAATTTATATTTGGCATTTCCTTCTCCTTTCATTTTGCCAAAATGATATGCGGCCATCGTGCATCTTCTAATTTCATAATTACACGTGATTGATAAATAGGTAATTTTTTAGTTTTAATTGAATTTAAAATTTAAATTTAAAATGAAATAAATATTAGTTTATGCTCAAATTTGAGAAAACATAATATTTAAATGCAATTAAATTTTAATTTGTGTTTGAGTTAATAGATAAGTTGCTGGGTTAATGAGTGTCTTTCGCTAATAACTCCGTTTTCATTTGTTCTACTTCACTCTTTATATTCTGGTATTTTTGCAAAGAAAGTATTTTTGAAGAAAATGTTTCAATTGCAGTTTGTATATCACTACTTAACTTTCCACTTTTTCCCGATGAAAATAACTTAGTTTCTTCTACATAGTTTCTGACAGAAGAAAATGAAATTCCAATTAATACTCGTTTCTTTTTATCTATTATTAATTTTTTCTTTCCAGACAGCTTTATTCTAAATCCATTCAATTTCAAAAACATGTGAGTAACCTGTGTCGGCGTCAAGCTAATATGAAAGCTTTGTGCATTCGTGAATATTTCTTTAGCAAATTGTTGAATAAGCTGTTTCTTTTTAGTTTTAAGGGGATCTATAAACTTCTCTAATCTTTTTTTTTAACTCAAAATTTTCGTCTTTATACTTTAAGTTTTCACTTTCTATTTCTTCATATGTCTTTACGGTTTTATGATGTTTTTTGTAATACTCGAGAAAGGTTTTTTTTATTTCATAGATAAAAGTTTGATCTGAGCTCTTTTTGGCTTCAATCCAATTAATGAAATCGAACATGCGTACATATTTTTCTCCGTTTATAACTTCTAAATCCAATTCTTGTTCAATCAACATTATCAAATCTTTTTCAGAGTTTTGCGGTGTAATAAAATAATTAGCCGAAGAACCATCCTCTAAAGACTTTTGTATACTGTCTTCCTCTCCTATATGAGCATTGGCACAAGCGATCATTCCTCGAATAATAGGGGTTGGCTCCATTATTGAATTAATATCATTAAGAGGGATTTTTTCTGCATATCTGTATTGCATCCATTTTCCTTCAAAATCAGGATGTTTTAATCTGTAATCATTTATGCTTTTCCTATCATCTTCTGTCATATCTTGTATAAAGATATCGCCCTGCATTATTTCTCCTCCAACTTTTCAACGAAATTACCCCACCAGTTCATCATTTCTCGGCGTTCTTGTAAATACTGTGCGTGATTATAACTCGCTCTCACTTTGTTTCGCTCGCAATGAGCTAATTGTCTTTCAATAACGTCAGGTTTAAATCCGTTCTCATTTAATATGGTCGATGCTGTTGCCCTCATGCCGTGAGGCGTTGCTTTTCCATGATATCCCTGATCTCTGAAAGCCTTGGAAAGAGTATTGTCGCTCATTGGTTTTGAGGGATTCATAACGGACGGAAAAACTAATCCTTCTTGCCCACCGTTACTTGAGTATTTTCTCGCCTCATCTAACACCTCGAGAGCTTGCTTTGATAACGGCACAATGTGTTGCTCCTTCATCTTCATGCGCTCGGCAGGAATGCGCCATTCGTTCTTTTCAAAATTAAACTCTTCCCAACGCGCGCCTCTCAACTCGCCACTTCTCACAAAAGTAAGTATCAAAAATTTCAGAGCTAATTTTGTTGTAACCGTTCCCTTAAAATTACTGAAATTCTGCAAAAATTCTTTTAATTCTTTCTCTGAAAAATTTGGATGATGTTTTACATTCGGTTGAGTGTAGGCTCCTGCTGTTTCCTGCACCAAATTATGTTCAGCTCGTTTTGTTGCTATTGCGTACTTAAAAACCTGCCCAACGATGCATCTTGTTTTTTGTGCTTCCGAAAAAATGCCTTTCTCTTCCATAATTCTTACGGTTTTAATTAATTGTTGCGCTGTTATCTTTTTTATAGGAAGACTTCCCAAGTGTGCGAAAATGTGTCGTCTTAATCTACTTAATTCCAACCTTGCATCCTTACTTTGCGAGTTTTCCCATTTGTGTTGATGCCATCCCGATGCTATGTTCTCGAAAGTATTTTCAACATTTTCTTTTAGCTCATTTTTTGCAAGCCTTTTTTCTTGTACGGGATCTATGTTTTCTGAAATTTTTAACTTTAATTCATCTCTCTTTTTTCGAGCTTCTTTCAAAGATATCCCTGGATATACCCCCAACGACATCAGCTTCTCTTTCCCTGCGTATTTATATTTTAGATGCCAGTATTTGTTTCCGTTGGGTTTTATTAATAAAAACATACCCCCACTATCGAATTTTTTATAGCTCTTCTCTTGCGGTTGAAAATTCTTGCACTGCAACTCTGTTAACATCGTGTCCTCCATCACTTAATTATCAAAAAAGTACCCCCTAAAGTACCCCTTTTTAAGCTTAGCTTTGAGCAGTTTTTTATAGATTCATCAAAACCAACTAAGATCATTATACACTGAAATTTGAGTAACTCAATAGACAACTGGATACAAAACAAGATCGACAAAAACAGATGACTGGCGGAAGAGGAGGGATTCGAACCCTCGGTACGCTTACACGCACAACAGTTTTCGAGACTGCCACAATCGACCGCTCTGTCACCCTTCCAAAGTGTGGCAATGATAACATCTATCAACTTTTTATCCAATTGGTTTCTGAAAAATTTCCGCTTAAAATTAACTTCATGTCGTTTGTGTATTCGTTGTTGTCTCTGTGAGAAACCAATCCTGGCATGATTTTCATAGGTTCTTTGCTAGCTTTTTTACATTTTATTATAATCCTTTTTGCGGGTTCATTTTTGTGGGAATAAATAGGAAATATTTCTATTTTTCCAACAAGGTTTTTCAGCGATTCCAATATATGTTCCAATCTTTCTGGGAGATGAATGATATAGAAATTCCCATTGGGTTTCAATCTTTTCAAGCAAAAGGAGATCCAAGATCTTAAACTTATAGTTTCAAAATTTGCAGCGGATTTTTTTTTGGAACTTCTGAAGTTTTCAGGGTTATAAAATGGAGGATTTGTTACGACAGAATCAAAAGTTTCATTATTCAGAAAATTTGAACCAATTGGACTATTTATTATATTAAGCGGTAGATGATTGATTTCAGAATTTCTTTGACAGAGTTTCGTTATGGTTGGATCGATATCAACGCTTGTGATGTTTTGAGAATGGTTCATATACTTCAATATCAGCGATATCGTACCGACACCACACCCAACGTCTAATATCGTTTGGTCATTTTTTAATTCAATTATGCTTGCTAGTAAAATCGGGTCGATCGCGATTCGATATCCATGTTTTGGTTGGCATAACTTTATTTTTCCATTTAAAATTAGGTCTTCAGTAAATTCTGTGATTTCCATAAAAATCCAATAAATAAAACACTCTCAAAATATTATAAATTTTTTTATGTAGAGTAAAATGAAAAAGGGATAAGTCGATTTAATATTAACTCATGTCATATTTCTTGATAAAATGATATGAAAATGTGTTTGTAGTATTGCTGGGAAATTATGATGAGTATACTTGCGACTTTAGGGAAATATTCCTTAGCGACAGTTAAAGAAATCGGGAAGATCTCGATATTTTCGGCAAAAGGTTTTAGATGTTGTTTAACTCCGCCGTTTTACTTTAAAGAAATGAGGCGACATATGGTCGTCGTCGGATTCTATTCGTTACCGATTGTTGCGTTAACGGCCTTATTTGCAGGGATGATTATTGCGCTGCAAACTTATGTAGGATTTACTCGGTTTAATGCGGAAGGAGCCGTAGCTACGGTTGTGGTTATTTGTATTACCAGAGAATTAGGACCAGTATTTGCGGGATTAATGGTTACGGGACGAGTAAGCTCTGCGATTGCTGCGGAGGTGGGTTCAATGAAAGTGTCAGATCAGATAGATGCATTGACTACATTGGGAGTTAATCCGTTTAGATTTTTAGTTGCTCCTCGTATGATTGCGGGAATGTTGATGGTTCCGTTTTTGGTACTGATTGCAGACATTATTGGAGTTATGGGTGGTTTCTTAATTTCGACTTCGGTATTGGATTTTTCCGCAGGATCTTACATTAACCAAACAGTGCAAAATTTGGAGGCAATTGACGTAATTTCTGGATTAGTTAAGGCGTCGTTTTTCGGATTTTGTATGTCAGCATTCGGTTGTTATCACGGATTTTATAGTGATGTAGGAGCGAGAGGGGTCGGAAACGCAACGACAAGTGCGGTCGTTGCGTCTTGTATAGGTGTTTTGGCTTTGGATTATCTATTGACAGCAGTGTTTTTCGGGAAATGAGTAAGATTGTATTTAATAACGTCAGAAAAGTATTTGACACAGGGTTATGTGTTCTGGATGGCGTTAATTTGAGGATAGAGCAGGGCGAGTCTCACATTATTTTGGGACAGTCTGGAGGTGGTAAATCCGTTTTGATTAAATGTCTGTTGGGGATTTTAGATCTCACCGATGGGGATATAATCGTAGATGGAATAAGCGTTAAAGATCCCGATAGATGGAAGGAATATATGAAGAAATTCAGTATTCTATTTCAGGGAAATGCGTTGTTCGATTCAATGACAATTCTGCAGAATGTGAAATTCGCAGCATCTCAGATAAATAAGAGTAAAGAGGCAGTTAATGAGATTGCGAGGGAGAAGTTACACGCTGTCGGGTTGGAAGATCGTGTTTTTGATTTGTATCCCGCGGAAATTTCAGGAGGTATGCAGAAAAGAGCTGCTCTAGCCAGAGCGATTTCTCTCGAGCCGGAGGTGTTAGTTTTCGATGAGCCGACTTCCGGGTTGGATCCGATTACGGGAGGTATCATCTGTAATCTTCTCAAAGATACTGTTCAATCTTTAGGAGTTACCGCAATTACTATTACTCATGATTTGAGAGTTGCAGAGTTCCTTGCAGACAGAGTGTCTTTGCTTAACAAGGGCGTTATGGTTTGGACGGGACATGCTGATGATATGAAGGGATGCGGGAACGAGTTTGTCGAGAATTTTTACAAAGCATCTAACGTAATTTTAAGAAAATAATGAATTGAATTTAGGGTTTATTTTCACATGGGTTTTGTGTATGTTGGTGGTGGTTTTTAAGGAGGACAGATGTTTCAGATAAGAATTCACGGCAGAGGAGGACAAGGAGTTGTTACTGCTGCCGAAATGTTGTCCATTGCAGCTTTTTTAGAAGGAAAAGATGCCCAAGCTTTTCCGAGTTTTGGATCAGAAAGAATGGGCGCTCCGGTAGTGGCTTTTTGCAGAATTTCCGAAAAAGAAATTCGTTCGCGTGAACCCATTTTGAATCCTGATGCAGTTATTATACAGGATAAAACAGTCATCGAATCGGCTCGCGCATTCGATGGAATTGTCGAAGATGGATTCGTGTTGATTAATTCTCCTGCTGATATCGAAACAAAATTGAATAATGTTCGGATGAAATGCATTGGTGCAACGGAAATAGCTCTGGAACAGATAGGTCGTCCGATACCTAATGCTGTGTTATTGGGGAGTTTTGCCGCATTAACTGGGGTTATAAAAATAGATTCTGTTATAAAAGCGATTAATACGAAATTTTCTGGAAAAATAGCGGAGAAAAATATAAAAGCAGCGCAAGTTGCCTATGAAAGAACGTTGGGAGGAATATAATGCTGTATCAATTGGAAGGATCTCAGGCGGTAGCCAGAGCGGTTGCTCTTTGTCGTCCTGAGGTTGTTTGTGCTTATCCTATTACTCCGCAAACTCACATTGTCGAGGGAGTAGGGGAGTTGGTTAGAAGCGGTCAGCTCGAGAATTGTCAATATCTCAATGTTGAATCCGAGATGGCGGCGATTAGTGTTGCTATAGGATCAGAGGCAGCGGGGGTTCGAAGCTATACCGCGACTTCAAGTCAAGGATTGCTCTATATGATGGAGGCTGTTTACAACGCTTCAGGGCTGGAATTGCCAATAGTTATGACATTGGGAAACAGGGCAATAGGAGCTCCTTTGAATATATGGAATGATCACGGTGATGCCATGTCAGCGAGGGATGCAGGTTGGTTAATGATGTTTGCCGAAAATAACCAAGAGGCGGCAGATTTACATATTCAGGCCTTTAAAATAGCAGAAACTTTGAAGTGTCCGATAATGGTATGTATGGACGGATTTATTCTTACCCATGCCTACGAAAAAGTTGATTTACCAGAGCAGGATAAAGTTGATGAGTTTTTACCTCCTTATAATCCGGTCTTTGCCTTGGACCCGAAAAGTCCGTGTGCTATTGGGGCGATGGTTCCTACGACCGAATTTATGGAGGTTAGATATTTAGCACATCTTCGCCAGTTGGAGGCAAAGATGGTCATAGAAAAGATTGGTAGAGAGTTTAGTGCGAAATTTAAACGTAATTCCGGAGGATTGATCAGAACTTATCAAACAGAAGGTGCCGAGACGATTATAGTTGCGATGGGTTCAGTGTTGGGATCGATCAAAGACACAGTCGATGATTTGAATCAGGCGAGTAGCAGCAACAAATATGGTGTTGTGTCTGTAGTTTCATACAGACCGTTTCCGGATGAGCAAATTCGCGAAGCTTTGAAGAATGCTAAGAGGGTGATAGTTGTGGAAAAGGCTTTTGCTCTGGGGCGCGGAGGAATTCTTTCTCGCGAAATTGAATTGGCTCTTAATGGTTTGAATATTGAAATTATTGCTGTTGTCGCAGGATTGGGCGGGCGAGTTATTACCAAGGCTATGTTGTCAGAGGTTTTCCAGCAGCCGAAAAACAGATTAATATTCTTGGGATTGAGAGAAGATGTTGTTCGACAGGAATATAAAGCAGTTTTAGATGAGAGGAGGGCGTAAGATGTCCAGCTTAACTATGGGAAACAGATTCGGACAGAACACAGCGTTGCAGTCCTCTTCCAACAGACCAAACACACTAACGAGTGGTCACAGAGCGTGCCAGGGATGTGGAGAAGGTTTGGCCGCTAGATGCGCGATCGATGCTGCATATGCTGCAGCTAAAGGGAAAATTGCAGTGGTTAATGCTACGGGTTGTTTGGAAGTTGTGTCTTGTTCATTTCCGGACAATTCTTGGAATGTTCCTTGGATTCACTCACTGTTCGGAAATACAGCAGCAGTTGCCAGCGGAGTTGCTGCGGCCTTCAAAAATAAAGGACAAACTGACGTAAGAGTTATAGCTCAGGGTGGGGATGGAGGTACCACAGATATCGGAATGGGATGTTTATCAGGGATGTTCGATCGGAATGACGATGTCTTATACATTTGTTACGACAATCAGGCTTATATGAACACAGGTGTTCAGAGATCTAGTGCGACTCCGGCTTTGGCGAGAACTGCGACGACTATGCCGAACAGTCAGTATAGTGGAAGCGATCCTGAAACAGGAAAAAATGTTCCCGACATAGCGATGGCTCACGGGATACCCTATGTTGCAGTGGCCAGTATCGGAGATCTTCATGATTTGGAACGTAAGGTCGCAAAAGCAATTAACATTCGCGGGGCAAAGTATATTCAGATTCATTGTCCATGTCCGTTGGGATGGGGATTCCCGACTGCTGAGACGATTCGCATTGCGAGGTTGGCTTTGAAGAGCGGGATGTATCCTTTATTCGAGGCCGAGAAAGGTGTTTTGGTTGGGTCAACTCCAATAGAAGATCAAATTCCTGTAGAAGAATACCTACGCGTTCAAAAGAGATTTGTTCATTTATTTGGAAGGAACGCAGTGCCTGAAAATATCGGAATTTTACAAAAAATAGCAAACAACAATATAGAAAAATACAGATTAGGAGGGATGTCTGATGAGTAAGCCTTTTGCTACAGTTGTGGAAGCAAGAACGAGTTTGACTAATAAGACTGGTTCTTGGAGGACGATGCGTCCGGAATATGTGCATAGACTTCCTCCTTGCAATGTAACATGTCCAGCTGGGGAAAATATTCAGCAGTGGCTTTCTTTGGCTCAAGAAGGGAAATTTTTCGAGGCGTGGCAGGAGATGGTAAAAAACAATCCGTTTCCTGCAACGATGGGAAGGGTTTGTTATCATACCTGCGAAAAAGTTTGCAATCGAGGGCAGTATGATGGTTCCGTTAATATAAATTTGATTGAGAGATCCATCGGAGATATGGCTATTGCGAAAAATTGGAGTTTTAAAAAGACCGATGTTTACAGTGATAAAAAAGTTTTGATCATAGGATCAGGTCCAAGCGGGCTGACTGCAGCATATTTTTTGAGACAATTCGGTTATGGTGTCGATCTTTTTGAATCTCACAAATATCTCGGCGGGATGATGCGTTACGGTGTTCCAAAATATCGTTTGCCTCGGCACGTTTTGGATGCAGAGATAAAGAGAATCCAGGATTGTGGTGTAAATATTGTTTGCAACAAAAAAGTAAGTAATATCAAAGATGAGCTTGCAAATTATGACGCGATATATTTGGCGATAGGCGCGAGTATCGCTTCTTCAGTAAGTATTGATGTTGAATCTGGTGCGGTGGTTATGAACGCAATAGATCTATTCCGTAAATTGGAAGATAACCCAAATGATCTTCCAAATTTAGGGAAATCGGTTGTTGTTTACGGAGGAGGAAATACTGCAATAGATGCAGCACGTACGGCCTTGCGGTTGGGCGCGAAAGATGTGAAAATCGTTTACAGGCGTACAATTAACAATATGCCGGCGCATGAAAGCGAAATTCAAGAAGCTCTTTCAGAGGGAGTGGAAATTTTGTGTCTGAGAACAATTTCTGCGATAAACGGAAATAAAGTCATTCTCGATAAAATGGATTACGACGAAGAAAATGGTGTTTTGTCTCGATCCGGTAAAAACGAAATGATCGTTGCCGATAGTGTGATACTCGCAGTTGGTCAATCTGTTGAAAGTTCTCTTGTTCAGGGAATTGATGGTATTTCTGTGTCTGAAAAGGGGCTTATAGATGTGGATAATTGCATGATGACCGGATTGAAAGGAGTTTTTGCTGGAGGCGATGCGATTTTGGGAAAAAGAACGGTAACTCATGCTATTGGCTACGGAAAGAAAGTGGCGAAATGTATAGATGCCTTTCTACAGGGGCGTGAATATGTTTCAAACTCAAAAAACGAAGTTGCGAACTTCAAAAAGTTGAACATTGAATATTATCAAAAAGATGCAAGAAAGGAAGTATCTCGTCTGGGGAATTTAGATTTCGAAGAAAAAGATGTATCTTACTCGGATAATGAAGTAGTCAAGGAATCGATGAGATGTTTTTCTTGCGGAAATTGTTTCCATTGCGATAATTGTTACAGCTATTGTCCGGACAATGCGATCATAAAGCATGAAGACGGAACTTTGGAAATCGACTACGATTACTGTAAAGGTTGCGGTATTTGTGCTTCCGAATGTCCGTGTGGTGCAATCAAGATGACGACTTAAGGTGAAACGATATCTGGACGGTATTCGATTTTTTGCTAATTAGATTAAGACTAAAATATAGCAATTCCGTTGGAAAATTGGTATAAGGAACCCATTTTCGATGCTATTTAATGCGTGTTAGTAATGGGTATAAGAAAAAAAAGAGGACAAAACCTCCTTTTTCATAATTTAATTATTTTTTTCATTTACCTGTCTTAAATATTCCACTATCTCTTCTTTGTTATTTTCTCTTGCTAAATCTAATGCTGTTTTTCCATCATTATCTTTAGCTTTGGCATCAGCACCTTTAGCCAATAAAAATTTCACCGTTTCTTTGTATCCCCTACTTGCTGCGTACATCAAGGCTGTTTTTCCAGCGTTATC
>CADARG010000024.1:0-11864 GCA_902790255.1 uncultured Pseudomonadota bacterium
GATAGCCGTCCGCGATGGCGATCAAATCGCCTTCACATATGCTCTCGCAGTATTTCGTATAGGCAAATACAAAACCTGCCGGAACAAATACCTCTTCAAAGATGGATGTCCCCAGACGCCCATTCTCATCCCACCTGCTGCCGATTTTCCAAACCGTTTTCATTCAATCTAACCTTCTCCCATGCCTATTGTTGATATATCAACTATGCGCATATTATAATGCCATATAGTTGATATGTCAATCGTTTTGAATAAGTTCTTTTCTGTTCTACCGAAAAACTGTCAATCGAGAAACTCACGGTTGGTGGAATGGAAAGTGTAACAGAGTTGTATGTTCAGAAGGATGAAAACGAATACTATGTTTTAATAACGGATATGGGTGAGTTTCAGAAAGTCTATATTGCAGATCATCCGCTCCAATAGCTTTGTTTTCTCGATTCTTAGAGACATTTTGAATCATGTTAGCCATTTGCTGCGCGACAAATTCAGTTTGAGAGTAATATCTTTTTATTTTCACCAAGTCGTGAATGTAAAACAGTAAAATAACTAAAATTGGCATACAGATAGCAAACTCGATAAGAATTGAACCTTCAGATAGCCCTTCCTCATACCGCAAAGATAGAAAATTCGATAATCGCTTGGGAAAATATTTTAGATTTTTGAAAATTTTGAAACAACACTCGTTTGATTTTACTTGATTTTTGAGGCCCCTACCCCCCCCCGTCAAATACCTTTTTGGCAAACCATTTCATTTTACGTACTCCCAAAAAAAACTACATAGAGCTATCCTGACAGGAATTGGTTAATTAAGTGTTAACTTTTTTCTGAATTATCGATTGAATTTACTGACAATCTCTTTGCAAATAAACTTCTTTCCAAAAAAAGAAGGATTTTCAACAAGTGAAAATCCTCTCAATAAATGGGCAAAAAATGAAAAAAACAAAACCTTCACTAACTATTTCTTCACGACTTTTTGTTCTTCAACTGAGTCAAAATTTTTCACGTTATCTCGCGGAGGACGCTTCGCCCCTTCAAGTAAGTTCGATACAAGACTTATGGCGTAACCAACATTCAATTTTATAATATCTGCGTCGCTATTCAGTTTGCCACAGAGACGACTTATGTTTTCCAACTTTTTCTTAATAGGTACGGCCAGTTTTATCCAATCTTTCTTTTCAACTAAGACTTTCAAAATATTTTGTAACCCGTTGGTGATTGTATACAGATCCTTTTCTGTTCCGCCAAGGTACGAAAGCTTATCTTTTGAAGCCGCCACAAGAGCTGATTTTTCAACGATTTTAAGCTCTTTGCTTTTCTCAAAATCATATCTGGCATTACGATAATCAAAACCGATCAGAGCTCTCAAAATGACACCTATTAATCGCGTGGAAAATCTTCTTTCTTTTTCACTTTCGGTGGAAATCTTATCCATATTGCGAGTTATATCACTTTTCTCTCTCTGCAATTGCTCCAACTTCTGCTTAAGCTTTTGATTTTCAGCAATTTGAGAATCCACGTATTCCACAATACCCTTGTTTATGTTTGGAAGTTTCTTCAATTTATCGAAATTATCAGCATTTTGAAAATCGGCTTCCAGGTTTATAAGCCTTGCAACTTGGTCCTTAAGATTACTGCTTATAGTGGAGTTATTCACAATATCCTTAGCGTCATTCAAGCTCTTAACTTCCGCGATTTGCTTCTCCAACTCTTGAATTTCCGCCAATGATTTCGGATCAATATTCGGAATCTTTTTAATTTTTTCAATGGAGTCTGCCGTCTGCACCATTTTTTCCAAAGTTTCGTATTCATCGATAACTTCATTGATTTTTTGATTAATGCGAGGAATGGCTCGAACTTTTTCAAATACATCTGCATCTTCTACTGCTTTAATGAGGTCCAAAGTCTTTTGAACTTCCTCTTTTCCCGAAAAATTTAACCCTAAAACATTTTTCACTCTCTCTAAAGTATCAGCTTTTCCAAGATTTGATTCGAGAGAAACCAAATAATCGATTCTTCTTTTAGCTTGCTCTATATCTTTTTTGCTTCCTTTGATTTTCTCCAAATCTTCCTTTTTGTCCTGCTTTGATTTATTAATGGTTTTCAAAAGATCCAACATTCTGTATTGAAGTTCCCTTACTTCATCCTGCACATATTCATTGTCGTAGATCGATTGAATATCAACGAACTTTGGCAACTCTTTTTTATCAACTTTTATCTCGCCAGTATTTTTTTCCTGGGTAGTTACTTCCTGATTTTCCGCTAAAGCCACAGATAAAAACGCAACACTAAACAACACACAGAATACTTTCTTCATTTCCAACATCCATACTAACTTTATGGCCATTATATGAGATACAAGTTGAAATTTAGTTAACAAAACGAAGATTACTTGATTTAATTAGTATTTCGCGATGGAAACCCTTGAGAGAGAGGAGGTCAGATTATTATTCTTTCGCTCCAGATTTTTTCAAAATTTCAATTATTTCTTTATTTTTTGAGATCCTTAAAATTGAAGTCCCTTCTCCATCATGCGCGTTAACTTTTGCATAATGCTTCATGAGCATGTGTATAATTTCTATATGCTCTTCCTTTGCAGCGTAAAACAGAGGTGTGCGACCAAAGTAATCTACCGCGTCAACGTCTGCTCCGTTTTCTAACAGTATCTGAACTATTTCCGCATAACCCTTACTTGCTGCAGTGTGCAAAACAGAAGGACCTACAGTTTTACTCACATCCACAGGATCTATTGTGTTAACATCGGCCCCGTTCGTGATCAGATGTTTTACCAGTTCGGCATGTCCGTACAATACCGCTCCGATCAACGCGATGTTTTTGTTATTTTGCGTATTCAATGTCGGATAAATTTTAAACATCCTGCCGAGTGTTTCTATGTGCCCACCGCTGGCCGCAGACATTATTATTTGGGAATTTTGTTCTTCGATATTTGCTCCAGAATCGATCAATATATTCAAAATATCCGTATGACCTTCCATTGCAGCAAGATTTGAAGCATAAAAAAAGCCATTTACGTCCGCATTAACATCAGCACCGTTGTCAATCAAAAATCGAACCATTTCAGTGTGTCCCGCGAATGCTGATAACATCAACGGAGTGAAAAGAATATCGGGTCTTGATCTTGTACATTTTATTATTTTAGATTCGCCTATTATAATCTTTCCCTGTTCAGAATGAATTTTTTTCTTTATTATGCGCAAAATATCCTGGTTTAATCTGATTTTTGCGTTAAGTTGGGCGCCTTGATCTAGAAGTTTTTTCACTTCAGATAGGTTATTATCAGCGACATGCCAAATCAATTTATTATTTAATTCCGACTGGTCCCCGATTTGTGACTTAAATGAAATTGTTTCCAATTTATCCTCCGTTTTATCCTTCGCTATCTTTTTGTCCTTTGCCGATAAAATGAACATCACCGTAATCATTGCCAGTGTTACAAAGAACCCTATTATATTTCTTTATTTAATCTCTATTACATATATAGTGTCTTTTTCGAATTTCACAATATTCATGATTAACATTTCTTGAATTTTCATCTCGACAGCACAAAAGGAAATTCCATCAACAAAACGAAGATTACTTGATTTAATTTATATCTCATGATTAAATCGCGTGTTGAAGTCTCATAATTGAGTGTATTGGATAAAGACATGAACAAATTCAAAATTGGGCCGTTTCGAGCGACTGCTCTGGTATCCGGAAATATGATCGGATCGGGGATTTTAGTAGCCCCCGCGCTGTTGGCTCCTTATGGGCAGATGTCTTTGATAGGCTGGATTTTAACTACAATAGGCGCTTTAGCTCTAGCTTTGGTCTTTTCGAAATTAGCGATTTGGATTCCGAATTCCGGCGGTCCTTACACCTATGTTAAGCGTGTCTTCGGAGATTTCGTCGGATTTCAAATGGCGTGGGGTTACTGGATCAGCTCGTGGTGTGGAAGTGTTTCACTTTTGCTTGGAACTTTACAATACATATATGTTTTTGCTCCGGAATTTGTGGGTAATACGACCTACTCAATGATTTTCGGGCTGAGTATGATCTGGCTTTTCACATATTTCAATATTTGCGGACTGAAAGAAACAACCTTTGTCGGAATTATCGTATTTTTGATTAAAGTTGTTCCGCTGGTGCTTATTGCGGCCGTTGGAATTTTCTACGCAGATTTTTCGAGAGTTTTCATTTTCGATAAATGCGATTGGTCATCGCTGGGAAGTATGGCTCCGGTACTACTCTGGGCATTTATCGGGTTGGAGTCGGCAACTATTCCGTCGGAAGAAGTGGAAAATCCACGGAAAACCATCCCGGTTGCAACAATTGCCGGAGTGCTGATCACAGCGACGGTTTATATTTTGGGAGCAATTGTTATTACGGGAGTTTTGCCTCAGGCTGAACTGATTAAGTCGGCAGCACCTTATGTTGATTCGGCAAACAAAATTTTCGGAAATCCCGGATATTTGTTTATGATAATCACAGGAATTATCGGGCTGGTGGGATCTCTGAACGGATGGATTTTGATTCAGGGACAAGTGCCTTATGCCGCGGCGAAAGAAGGGTTGTTCCCAGCCGTGTTTTTGAAAACAAATAAAAACGGCGTTCCGAGCGGAGTGGTAATCGGAAGCATTTTGATGTCGATAATGTTTGTGCTGACATATCAAGAATCGCTGGTTAAAAATCTTGAGCTGTTCATTAATATTGCGGTATTGGCGATGCTGTTGCCGTATTTTTACTCGGTTGTCGCCTACGGATATCTGGCTGTGATGAAGAAAGATAAATTATCGAGTGCTGAAAAGTTTTTCATGCCGATAATCGGGTTGATTGCATTCCTGTATAGCTTTGCTTTAATAGTCGGAGCAGGGAAAGAACTTATTTATCTCTGTTTTTTGATTTTCTTAGTAAGTGTGCCCTTTTATTGTTTTATCAAGAAAAAGTGATGTATAATGGGGGCAGTTTAGGAGATTACCATGGAATTAAAGATTTATCCTGATCCTATTTTGGCTCAAAAGTGTGCAGATGTCGAAATTGGAGATATTAGTGTTCTTCCGATCCTGGAAGAGATGAGCAAAAAGCTCTATGAATGGGAAGGAGCAGGCTTAGCCGCGCCTCAAGTTGGAGTTTTGAAAAAGTTGGTCGTCATTGACATTCGCTCAGAACCTGCAACGCTATACAAGATGATTAATCCGAAAATAGTTTGGAAATCGGAAGAATTGATTGAATCGCGAGAAGGATGTTTGTCCCTTCCGAAGTTAAGAGAGACTGTTGTTCGTCATGAAAAAGTTTGTGTCGAATATCTTGATAAAAATTTCGAAAAACAGGTTATCGAGGGAGAAGGATTTTTGTCCTGTTGTTTGCAGCACGAAATAGATCATCTCAGCGGAAAGTTATATATCGATCATTTGAGCCGTTTAAAAAAGAGCAGATTTCTTTCCAAATTCAAGAAATTACAGAAAGAAATGAAAGAAGAGGCATCTGGAGATGAAGAATAAACGCCTGGTTTTCATGGGATCGACGGAATTTTCGTTGGCTTCGCTAAGGAAATTACAAGAGGATGGGTTCAACGTTGTAGCGGTTTATACTCGCGAACCTAAGCCAGTGGGGCGGCATTATAAGTTGACAAAAACCATCGTTCATGAATTTACTGAATCGAAAAATATTCCTGTTTACACTCCGAAAAATTTTCGAGACGAAAATCAGATAAAGATTTTTGCGGATCTCAAGGCAGATATCACGGTGGTGTCAGCTTATGGGTTGATAATTCCTCAAATTATGTTGGACATGGTTCCTTTCATCAATATTCATGCATCATTACTTCCGAGATGGCGCGGAGCTGCTCCGATTCAAAGAGCGATTCTGGCTGGAGATCAGGAAACCGGAATTTCCATCATGAAAATGGATGCCGGATTGGATACCGGGGATGTGATTTCTATGAAATCGGTAAAGATCGATGAAGAAATTAATAGCGGAGAACTTTCGGAGATCATGGCACAACTGGGCGCAGAAATGATCGAGGAAACTTTGCTGAATTTTGATGAGTCCTTGAAAAAAGCAATGGCGCAGTCTAAGAACGGAGTTTGTTATGCTCAGAAAATCGAGAAAAAAGAAACTAAATTCGATTTATCTGATAGCGCGACTGAAATCGTGAGAAAAGTGAAGGCTTTTGCTCCGATCCCAGGAGCTTGGACAGAGTTAGATGGTAAACGCTTGAAAGTTTTGGATGCTTCATTGGTAAAAAACGGTAAAAATTGTAAGGATGATTTGGTCTTTGAATCATCAGATGGAAGTTGGACTGCGAAAATTGTTCAACCAGAAGGAAAAAAGCCAATGTCGGGTCATGATTTTCGCAGAGGATATTTGAGGCGATAAGTGTATTTATTGGATTCAGTCATTTTGGGAGCAGTCCAGGGAATTACGGAGTTTCTTCCAGTAAGTTCGACGGCTCATACAGCTTTATGCCAGAGAATATTTTCGCTACACCATTTCGGAAGAGATTTTGATATTCTGTTGAATTTCGGAACTTTATTTGCTCTGATGATATATTTTTTTCATGATTTTATGAAAATTTTTTTCGGCGGACTTAATTTTATACGCAATAAGAACTCGAAAAATCGAGATTTTTTTCTAATGATTTTTCTGGCAAATCTCCCGACTGTTATTGTCTTAGGAATTTTAGAACTCTTCGATGTGAAAGTTGTATCCGCAAAATTAGCCGCCGCTAATCTTATTGGATTTGGCATAATATTATATTTATGCGACCAAAAACCAACGAACAAACAAAAATTTTCGCTGAAAGATGCAATGAAAATCGGAGTAGTGCAAACACTCTCTTTCTTGCCAGGAGTCAGTCGTCTTGGAATCTGTTTATCAATGTGTCGTTACCTGGGATATGATCGCCGAGAAAGCTTTAAATTTTCGATACTTCTTTCAATTTTCCCTGTGACAGGCGCTTGTTTTTTGAAATTATTCAAAATGTTACTGAGAAATTCACTTAAATTTTCTTATATCGATGTAACGTTTGGAATCATTTCAGCGTTTGTTTTCGGAATGATGTCTATATATATGGTAAATAAATTTTTGAAAAAGCATACATTTGCTCCGATCATCGTTTATCGAATAATTTTCGGAATTTACATCTTGTTTTTATAAATTTTCAAAAAAATTAACAGAAAAGAAAGTTTTATATGTTTAACTACTAATAGATTAGTAGGATGGCAGAATATGTATATAGATGTTATAGTTCCGAGCTTCGATGAAAGCGGAGAAGATGTTTTAATTTCGACATGGTATAAGAAAATCGGAGACAAGATTTCCAATGGAGAAATCATTGCAGATGCTGAAACTTCAACGATAACGTGTGGCATAACATCTGGATACGATTGCTTTCTTTCTAAAATAATTGCAAAAGAAGGAGATATTGTTCCGCAAGGATCTAAAATCGCTGTAATAGAGATAAATGTTGCTGAACCTAGTGAAGAAACATCAAAAGGAAACCTGAAGGAATCAGTAGAAGAGGGTCTAAAAAATATCCACATTACCCAGAATATCGAAGAAAAAACTGAAACAATTCCAGAAGAAAAGAAGGTTGAAAATTCCACACAAGACAAAGTTGGAAGAATAACAGCAGAAAATCCTCAACAAGAAACTCCGCAAAAGGAAGCTGTGGCAGCTTCTCGTGCTGAAAGGCGACAAGCTTTGAAAGATATGGAAAATGGGAAAATAAGCGCAGAAGAAATCGAAAAAATGCGAGCTCAACGTGAAGCATTGCAAAATACCGGAAAAATCACTCAAAATGAGATAAAAAAAGAAGAAAAAACTAAAGAAAAGCAAGACGAATACACACTATCGGTTTCATCTAATGCCGTTTCCGATGATTTGGTCGTAAAAACTATAAAAGACATCATTGATGAAAAAGATACGTTTGACGATGAAGATTTTTCTTCAGACGAAATCTTTGATGAAGAATCAGTAATCACCGAACAAAAAGATTCTATTGAGAAAGATGATTCTACGGAAGAAAGAAATGGTGCTTTTGAAAGTCTCACCGAACAAGCGGAAAGAAAATTCAAAAACATTCTTAAGGATACCGAATTACAGGCTCAGCAGGAGGCGAATAAATTACGGGAAAAAATTATTGAAAATGCTAAAATTTCAGCGTTAGCCGAAAGTGAAGTAATTAAAGCAAAAATTCTCAAAGAATACGAAGATAAGGCCGCGAAAGATGCCGGCGAAATGCAGAAAAAAATCGTTCAGGGATCAATTTCGGAAGCACAAAACACTCGAACCAAATTAATTGAAGAAGCTAAAGCAGAAGCTCTCAAGGAAGCAGAGGAAATTAAGTCGAAAATTAAAGAAGAAGCTCAAAAAACAGCAGAAGAAGAGGCCGCTCTCATAAAGCGGAATTCAGTGATGCAGGCGGAAAAACTGGCAAAAGAAAAAGCTGAAAAAATTTCCAGAGAAATTATCGAAAAAGCAATCGATGAGTCTAAAGAAGAAGCCAATGAAATCAAGAAAGATATCATTAAGTCCGCCGGAAGACATGCAAAAAAAGAATCCGAACAAATAATAAAAGAGGAACTGCGTCGCGCTCGTAAAAAATCTCAAATTAAGGCGGAAGAAATTATCTCTTCCGCTATCATTGAAAGCAAACTAAGCGCTGATGAGATAAAAAAAGAGATGTTAGACAAAACCAAAGCCAGTGTTAAGGAGGTTATGGACAATCTGACGCAATCGATCATTACAAACGGCCAGCAAGAAGTCAGTCAATCTGAGGATCTTCAAGCCAAAATCTCTGAGAGCATGAAGGAGAGTATTGACCAGGTATTGAATACAAAAAATCAAATTATAGATGAAATAAATCAAAACCGCGAAAATACCATGAAAGAAATCAATGAAAGCAAAAATCAGACAATCGGAGGCATAAGGGACAGCATTTATCAAGCAACAAAATTATCAGAGGAAATTAAAAATCAGCTGAACGAAGCCGCAAAAATCAAAGAGACACTTTCGGAGAAAATGAAAGAAAATATCGACCAGAATATGAACTTCAAAAACGAAATTCTTGAAGAAATGAAGGATCATTACGACAAAATATGCGAAGATATTTCGAACCACATACGCAAAACCGTGGATGAAATAAAGCAAGAAATTTCAATTAACGCAAATCAAAAGATTCAGGAAGTACAAAATTCTTGTCAGAATCAGGACATTACCAAAGAAACTTCAAAAGAAAATGAATTTGTAAAAAAATTACTCAATGTCAAGGAAAATGATGGCGGCGCTCCGGAAATGTATGCAGACAATTGGAAAAAGCCTAAGTTTTTCTATTCCCCGGATGATCAAACTGAAAATATTGATTTTCTTAGACAAAGAATTTCCGAGAAAATGAAGGATGCATATGATTCTTCAGTAATCGCGACGATTTCCAACGAGGTGGATATGTCCGCGATCATATCTCTGGAAAAGGCCTTCGGTGAGGCATTTTCAAAAAAATATAATACTCGTCTTGGGTTTACTCCTTTTTTTATAATGGCTGCAGTGGAAGCACTGAAGCAATTTAAAATATTTAACGCCCATGTTCATGAAGATGAGATTATATATAAAAATCATTTTGATATTTCCGTAATTACTTGCGGGAATGATGGCATTTCCGCTCCGGTAATCCGTGATGCGGACAAACTAAACTTTGCAGAAATCGAAAAGAAAATGATTACCTTGTCTCGCCGAGCCGTTGAAGGAACTTTATCCCTGGAAGAGGTTTCAAACGGCACCTTTACCGTAGTAAATGCCGGAATGTACGGATCTCTCATGGGAACAGATATTCTGACACCTCCGCAAGTCGCAACATTAAGTGTTCACAAAATGCATAATCGACCTGTCGCGACAAATGAGGGAGTTGAAATAAAACCGATGTTATATGTATCATTATCATATGACCACAGAATTGCTGATACCAAATTAGCTGCTGAATTTTTGAGTAAAATCAAAAATTACGTGGAAAATCCGGGTTGGCAGCTGTTGGGATTATGAGATTAACCACCTCAAATACTTAAATACCGAAACAGGTATTAATCTCATATATCAACATCGCGGGAACCTACTTCCTTAGGTTCCCATGTTTTTTATTTAAAAGATATCTAGATTACTTAACGAAATTAGATGATTGAAAATTCTCCTTTTTCAAAAATTAACGCAAAATTAACTTATTTCGGATAAAATCAAAACATAGGCTTCAGCCTGTGTTTCGTTTGGTGTTTTCTCGCGATATTTGTAAAAAATTTGAATTAGAAAAAGGAGAAAAACTATGGGTAAATTTTTGTTAGCGTTTTCGGTAGCTACACTACTTTACGGAGACTACGCGTTTGGAATGGAAGATGATAAGAATGAACTTCATGAGAATCCGGGAAAAGAGGTGTCATCTGAATCGCAAAATGAAAAAAAGCTAAAAGATCAGTCGAAAGATGAATTATTAGAGTTGCAACGCGAAAAAATTACGAAATATGAAAGCGCGTTGCAAAAGTTAAATCAACAACTTAAAGAAGAAAGAGAAAAGAACAGATTAGCTGAAGAAAAAATAGAAAAGCTTCAACAAAAATTAGAAAATATTAAAATAGAAGGCAGAATTCAAAAACCCGATGAAAATGATGAAAATCTCGCTTCCGATTCGAAACAAGATCCAAAGCCGCTAACTCGTTTAGAGCGCCAAAAACAACAATTGCAGCAACTGAACGAAAGTTTCGAACAAAATCAAATGGAAATCAAAAAGTTAAGGAAACAATTCAAAAAATATGAATCTCAACCAAACTTTATACTTTCAGAAAAGAACAAAAATCTTCAAAAATCACCACAAGAACAACTATTTAATGCAATAACAAAAGGAAACTTATCTGAAGTAAAGGATGCAATAAAGAATGGAGCTGACGTTAATTCCGTACACAAAATTCGAGGAGCACCATTGCTCGTCGCAACTTGGTCTACTAATTTGGACATTATCAAATGTCTTGTTGATGCTGGAGCTAGTGTTAACATTGAAGATAATATTGGTAACACACCACTACATGCAGCAGTAGGCATAAAAAATCAAAAAATTATAAAATATTTTATAGAAAAAAAAGCAGATATTAATACAAAGAACAGTTGGGGTGTTACACCACTATATGATGCTCTTTTATCAACGAGAAGCAATCTAAATATTGCAAAATATCTAGTGGAAATGGGAGCGAATATTAATGACTCGTACAAAGATGGTAAAACATTGTTACACAGAGCTGTACAACTCAATAACTTAAAAATCGTTAAATGGTTGGTCGAAATGGACGCCGATATCAATGCTAAAGATATTTGGGATGAAACTCCTTTACATAATGCCGTACGATTCGAGAATTTTGAAGTTATCAAAATTTTAGTTGAATATGGTGCTGATGTGAACAAACGAAACGGAGAAGGAAAGACTCCTCTCCAGATCGCTATTGAAAGAAATAATTCTAAAGATATAATTGATTATTTAAAAAGCAAAGGAGCAACCACAGAATCACCCGACATAAAAAAAACTTCCGATCGCAAAATAGCTCAACCAAAGAGCAGATTAAACAGGAATATGAACACAAATCATGGTTCAACGCAGAGTGTGGATACAGCTAACAATTCAGAATCAATTATGTCATCATCAGAATCAATTAAAATAGGCCAAAAAAAAGAATAAGAATATAAAAAGAAAAATAAGAAGAAAAAGTAATAAATTGGCCATTTAAACAAAAACAGCCCCCTTCCTTTTCGATATTAGAAGGGGGCAGATGGAGTAAGATATAATGAAGAAAAAAATTAAAACTGATTTTATTAAGCCTGGCAGTGTGTTACTT
>CADARG010000024.1:11877-17705 GCA_902790255.1 uncultured Pseudomonadota bacterium
GCCCCCTTCCTTTTCGATATTAGAAGGGGGCAGATGGAGTAAGATATAATGAAGAAAAAAATTAAAACTGATTTTATTAAGCCTGGCAGTGTGTTACTTTCCCATATCTTAAGACATAGTATCATCACCGCTGAGGACTTTCGCTTTCCAGTTCGGGATGGGATGGAGCGTTTTTTTCCTCGCTATGACCACCAAGCCAAACAAAACCAGTTCGATTCTAAAACCTTTTTTCAACTAAGCTTTACCTAAGAAGCTTACGACTGATTGTTGAGTATCAAGCCGATCGGGCTATTAGTATCGGTTAGCTTCATACGTTACCGCACTTCCACTTCCGACCTATCTACGTGGTCGTCTTCCACGGCCCTAATTGGGAGAACTTGTTTCGAGGCGAGTTTCCCGCTTAGATGCTTTCAGCGGTTATCTCTTCCGGGTTATGGCTACTCGGCTTCGCAACTGGCGTCACGACCGATACACTAGTGACTCGTCCGCTCCGGTCCTCTCGTACTAAGAGCAGCTCCTCTCAATTCTCCGACACCCACGGCAGATAGGGACCAAACTGTCTCACGACGTTCTGAACCCAGCTCACGTACCACTTTAATTGGCGAACAGCCAAACCCTTGGGACCTGCTTCAGCCCCAGGATGTGATGAGCCGACATCGAGGTGCCAAACCTCCCCGTCGATGTGAACTCTTGGGGGAGATAAGCCTGTTAAGGCGAGCTTTTGCCATTGCACTCATCAGCCGATTTCCGACCGGCCTGAGCTCACCTTCGCACGCCTCCGTTACTCTTTCGGAGGCGACCGCCCCAGTCAAACTACCCACCATACAGGGTCCTGGATCAGGTTTCACTGACCTCAGTTAGATATCAAAAGTTCAAAGGGTGGTATTTCAAGGTTGCCTCCACATAAACTGGCGTCCATGCTTCCTCGGCTCCCACCTATCCTACACATTAAACTCCTAATACCACTGTAAAGCTGTAGTGAAGGTGCACGGGGTCTTTCCGTCTAACCGCGGGTACCGCGCATTTTCACGCGGAATTCAATTTCACTGAATCGATGTTGGAGACAGCGGGGAAGTCGTTACGCCTTTCGTGCGGGTCGGAACTTACCCGACAAGGAATTTCGCTACCTTAGGACCGTTATAGTTACGGCCGCCGTTTACTGGGGCTTCAATTCGGAGCTCTCACTCCTCCTCTTAACCTTCCAGCACCGGGCAGGCGTCAGACCCTATACATCTTCTCTCGAATTCGCAGAGTCCTGTGTTTTTGCTAAACAGTCGCCACCCCCTGGCTTGTGCCACCTCATACTGGTTGCCCAATATCAGGTCTCTCTTCTTCCGAAGTTACAAGAGCATTTTGCCGAGTTCCTTCAACATCGTTGTTTCAAACGCCTTAGTATTCTCTACTCACCCACCTGTGTCGGTTTACGGTACGGTCTTTTCGCTTGAGCTATTTCCTGGAAGTACTTCGCTACCTCGGTCATCCGTTGCAACCTCAATAACTTACGTCCTTCGTCACTTCAAGCAGGTCTTGGAATATTAACCATGTTCCCATCGACTACGGCCTTCGCCCTCGCCTTAGGGGCCGACTAACCCTACGTTGATTATCATTGCGTAGGAAACCTTGGATTTTCGGCGGAGAGGCCTTCCACCTCTCTTTCTGTTACTTATGTCAGCATTCTCACTTCTGATACCTCCAGCGCCCCTCACGGGACCACCTTCGCAGGCTTACAGAACGCTCCGCTACCACTCATGAAGATCCCACTCCTCATGAATCCGTGTCTTCGGTGTATAGCTTTAGACCCGTTACATCTTCGGCGCAGAACAGCTTTTTCTAGACCAGTGAGCTGTTACGCTTTCTTTAAAGGATGGCTGCTTCTAAGCCAACCTCCTGGCTGTCTTGGCCGTTCCACATCCTTTCCCACTTAGCTATAACTTCGGGACCTTAGACGACGATCAGGGCTCTTTCCCTCTCGACCATAGACCTTAGCACCCATGGTCTGTCTGCCATGATTAAACTTGCCGGTATTCGGAGTTTGATTAGATTCGGTAGGAATCGCTTCCCCCTAGTCTATTCAGTGCTCTACCCCCGGCAGTCACTCATGACGCACTACCTAAATAGTTTTCGCGGAGAACCAGCTATCTCCGGGTTTGATTGGCCTTTCACCCCTAATCACAGGTCATCCCCTCCTATTGCAACAGAAGTGGGTTCGGTCCTCCAGTAAGTTTCACCTCACCTTCAACCTGCCCATGACTAGATCACCCGGTTTCGGGTCTATTATGTACAACTATTTCCGCCCTATTCAGACTCGCTTTCGCTTCGCCTCCACCTATCGGCTTAAGCTCGCTGCACACAATAACTCGCTGACCCATTATGCAAAAGGTACGCCGTCACTCTTTAACCCTTGCGGGTCGAGCTCCGACTGTTTGTAAGCGCCCGGTTTCAGATCTATTTCACTCCCCCTTCGGGGTTCTTTTCACCTTTCCCTCACGGTACTTGTTCGCTATCGGTCACTGAGTAGTACTTAGGCTTGGAAGATGGTCCTCCCATGTTCAGACAGGATTTCTCGTGTCCCGCCCTACTCGTATACTCCTAACACTCTTACCTCTACGGGGCTATCACCCTCTCCGGCGGACCTTCCCAGATCCTTTGAGTTACGTGTTATTTGTCATTGGCCTAATCCGCTTTCGCTCACCACTACTCACGGAGTCTCTTTTGATGTCCTTTCCTCCGGGTACTTAGATGTTTCAGTTCCCCGGGTTCGCTTCATTAACCTATGTATTCAGTTAATGATACGCATTACTGCGTGGGTTCCCCCATTCGGATATCTACGGATCAATGCTTGTTGCCAGCTCCCCGTAGCTTTTCGCAGGCTGCCACGTCCTTCTTCGCCTCTCAGTGCCAAGGCATTCACCAGGCGCCCTTTTTAGCGCTTGATACCTTACAACAATCAGACGTAAACTCCTTTACGTCCAATCTTCAGCTTGTTGATTCTTTTTAATAAGTTAACATCTCTGCTAACTTACCCTGGTTTGTCAAATCATTTCTTCTTTACTTTTTCAATGAACTCTTTTATCCAATCATTTTACCAATTCTTGGTGGAGGTGAACGGACTCGAACCGACGACCCCCTGCTTGCAAAGCAGGTGCTCTACCATCTGAGCTACACCCCCTCTTTCTCACCTAAAATGGTGGGCCGAGGAGGACTTGAACCTCCGACCCCACGCTTATCAAGCGTGTGCTCTAACCAACTGAGCTATCAGCCCCAGTTCAAATGCTCAATCGCTTCCGATTGCTCCATTTATGAAAGGATATATAGGCGGCGTTCCCGAGGTATTACCTCTTCTTCCTTGAAAGGAGGTGATCCAGCCGCAGGTTCTCCTACAGCTACCTTGTTACGACTTCACCCCAGTCATCGACCCCACCGTGATCGGCTGCCTCTCTTGCGAGTTAGCTCACCGGCTTAAGGTAAAATCAACTCCCATGGTGTGACGGGCGGTGTGTACAAGACCCGAGAACGTATTCACCGCGGCATGCTGATCCGCGATTACTAGCGATTCCAACTTCATGCACTCGAGTTGCAGAGTGCAATCCGAACTGAGATGGCTTTTCGAGGTTTGCTCCGGGTCGCCCCTTCGCTTCTCTCTGTCACCACCATTGTAGCACGTGTGTTGCCCCGCCCATAAGGGCCATGAGGACTTGACGTCATCCCCACCTTCCTCCACTTTATCAGTGGCAGTTTACATAAAGTGCCCAACTTAATGATGGCAATTATGTATAGGGGTTGCGCTCGTTGCGGGACTTAACCCAACGTCTCACGACACGAGCTGACGACAGCCATGCAGCACCTGTATGGGATCCGGCCTAACCGACGAAATTAATCTCTTAACCTCTCGATCCCTATGTCAAAAGCGGGTAAGGTTCTTCGCGTTGCTTCGAATTAAACCACATGCTCCACCGCTTGTGCGGGTCCCCGTCAATTCCTTTGAGTTTTAATCTTGCGACCGTACTCCCCAGGCGGAGTGCTTATTGCGTTTGCGGCGGCACGGATTCCGTAAAACCCGCACCTAGCACTCATCGTTTACAGCGTGGACTACCAGGGTATCTAATCCTGTTTGCTCCCCACGCTTTCGCGCCTCAGCGTCAGTTGCAGTCCAGAGAATCGCCTTCGCCACTGGTGTTCCTTCCGATATCTACGAATTTTACCTCTACACCGGAAATTCCATTCTCCCCTCCTGCTCTCTAGTCTAACCGTTTCAAACGCAGCCCCCAGGTTAAGCCCGGGTCTTTAACATCTGACCTATTAAACCGCCTACACGCCCTTTACGCCCAGTAATTCCGAACAACGCTTGCACCCTCTGTATTACCGCGGCTGCTGGCACAGAGTTAGCCGGTGCTTATTCTACAGGTACCGTCATCATCTTCCCTGTCAAAAGAGCTTTACAATCCTAAGACCTTCTTCACTCACGCGGCATCGCTGGATCAGGGTTGCCCCCATTGTCCAATATTCCCCACTGCTGCCTCCCGTAGGAGTCTGAACCGTATCTCAGTTTCAGTGTGGCTGTCCATCCTCTCAGACCAGCTACTGATCCTCGGCTTGGTAGGCCTTTACCCCACCAACTACCTAATCAGCCGCGGGCCACCCCTATAGCGATCTCTCTTTCCTCTCTCGAGCTTATGCTGTATTACCTCCAGTTTCCCAGAGCTATCCACCACTACAGGATATGTTCCCACGTGTTACTCACCCGTCCGCCACTAAGTATAAGAGCAAGCTCTTACACCCCGTCCGACTTGCATGTGTTAAGCGTGCCGCCAGCGTTCGTTCTGAGCCAGGATCAAACTCTCAAGTTAAACCTTCTGTCCCCAGAAGGCCTCCTGCCTCATACCTATCTGACGCAAGTCAAATATATATGCGACTCCTGCCTCATACCTATCTGACGCAAGTCAAATATATATGCGACTCATAAAATTACGCCGCCTATATATCCTCTCGTTCCTTCTCTTTACTTCGTTCAATGATCGTGTCTCAATTTATATACTTTCACCCTCCACCCGTCAACTAATTTTTTTACTTTTTTTTAACTTTTATCCTCTACATCCTTAATTGTACAAAAAAACGCCCCAAAGGGCGCTCTACTACGGCTCAATAGGAGGATTGAAAATCAGACGATCTTTCATGGAGCTAATTATTAGCGATATTGCTCAACATTCCTCTGTCTTCCCTATCTAACCAAACAAAATTCGACTCTCCATTACCATTTTGTTCCCATCTATATTTGCAAACCATACCACTAATGGCGACTTTATCCAATCTTTCAAGTTTTGTATTATGATCTTTACAGAATAGACACTGAACTACGCCTCCCAGCACTCGATAAATAAACCGATGCTTATCATTTAATCTACGAGAATAGCAACCATAATCCAACAACTCAAAATTTTCATCCCTCTCTGGTACGTAATAAGGATTTTCCCGAATTCTTTGAATTATTTCTCTGACCTTCTTCTTAAGATTATCATCCAATTCTTCCAGCTGCTTACAGAATGTATTTCCAGTATATACAGGGGAACCCGTTAACAAAATCATTTCATTTTGCTGATTTTGTTCTTTTTCTTCATTTAACAGCTTTTTAATTGCTTCTTTTTTATATTTCTTTTCTGAATTCGAAGGAAAGACTTTCGCTCCCGAATTCTGTAATGTTTTTACTATGTTTTTATTTTTTTTATCCACAGCTAGATGTTTCGTCCCACATTGTAGGGATGGAGAATACAAGTTAGAATCGAAAGAAAAGGAGGAATTATGGGACAGGTATTACACGGTTGCGCCCGCAC
>CADARG010000025.1:0-15998 GCA_902790255.1 uncultured Pseudomonadota bacterium
CATCTGATATGTCGTGTCTGTGTATACTTTCGTCTTCCATTTTTTTTCCTATCACAATTTTTCTCAGTATATCATAAACCTTATGACGACACTATCTAGTAATCTATGCCACACAATCGACTTGCTAGGGAACTCGAAAAAGTCAAAATATAACTAATATTTAGTAGAAACCGATATAGTCACACGATCAAAATATCTTCCCGCCGAGAAATTCTTCATCGAGCCGATTGCCTTGAATATCACTCGAAATTCATATTCTTGATCCCTAAACTCGTCATATTCCAAATCAATAATATCAGAATTTTTTCCTACTACTTCCTCACGATTATTTCCTCTGAAAATCCCTTCGTAAGGAATAAACACGCTGCAGTTACTTTCATGTTTTAGTTTCCATCCGTTTTGCGATCGAAAAGTCACTTTTACTGTCTTTTCAACATTAGAAGTAATGCGATAACAACGCTCCACTTTACTGAATATATCTAAATCCCCACTGTCGTCAATTCTTTCAATATTCACCTCGGGATCTACATAGGCCTTTAAATTTAAAGAAACCTCAGAGGAAGCGAAGACAGTACCAAATAGAAATAAAACAAAAAAATACATTACTTTTTGCATAAATACTCCCCATCCTCAAACTCACCTTCTTGTACTTCCCCTGTGATTCCAAACATTCGACCTCGTCCGGTAATGTTCCTACCCACTAAATCTCCTCGATAGATAAAATTAGGGTTGAACAAGATATATTCATTTACTCCGTCATCATTCGAAAGTTTCAAACAAATAGTCGACAAGTCGAAACTATATACATCATTAACCCGTGAAATATCGTCCACAGATATCATCGCCCGCCGTTCGAAACTTTCATTTCCTTTAAATTTATATCTTCTTCCACAATGACCTTTTATTTCAACTGCTTTACTAAGATCCAAATAATTATGGCAGAAATAACCAGCAACGCTGACTATTCCGTGTATATGAGAAAGCATTCCTTTTCCATGCGCCTGTTTCTTATTTTCATTCGTGTCTCCCACATACTCGAACTTTCTGACTCGAAAGGTTGATGTATTTGGATTAATATCCAAATCATGATCATAAAATAATGAACCACTTTCTTTCTCACCTGAAGATGCTCCACCTCTCGAGCTAAAATCGCTTTCTTTATTCTCAGCAATTACCAATCTATTTTCCAAGTTCCTAACATAATCTTCTCGCTTTTTTTCTTTTCTTGTTAAATCTTTTATTTTTTCTGTAAGTTCTTCATTTTTTTTCTCTATATCCCTTATCCGATCTTCACGTCCATTAATGTAGCTAATCATTCCTGACATCAAAACTCTCGCTTTATCCACGCAAGTATCGGAACTTTTAATTCTTTGAAAAAAATCTTTCTCCAGATAAGGGGACATTTGTCGCGCATAGATTTTCAACACATCATTAATATTCTCTATCGGATCAGATAACTTTTCGCGTTGTCTTCTCAGCTCAATTTCTCCCAAAATACCCAACTTACTCATTTCATCATCGTTCACTATGTCTGATCTGGACCTCCTTCTTCCACTATCAAACTCATAGGATTGCCTACTATCAAAGTCAGGATTCGGTAGTAAAATCTCTTCGGATCTCGACCTTCTTCTGCCTTTTGTGAACTCGCTGGATTGATTATCTCTCAAATCAAAAACAGAAAAATCTCCACTTAGCGTAGCCTCCGATCCCGAGCTTAGGACATCTGACCTATCACACCTTACATCGGTCAACCACACCATTGTGCTCTCATCACAACCTTTCAGCACTTTGTCCTGCATCATCCCCAAAACTGGGGAAAAACAAAAGAACGCCCCACACACAAGAAATACCGTATCCCTCATCTTACTTTTTCTCCCAAAAGAACAAACCTTATCGACATACAACTACGCAGCAACTATGCTCACTGTCAAAGAACCCTTGTAAATCCCACTTTCTTCGTTCGTTATACCTTTAGATGGATGAGCTATGATTCTCCACTCTCCTATTTCGTCATATTCTTTAAATGTATAGCAACACCCATCTTCATCCCACCCTCTTTGTTCCAATTGTCCTTCCTTATCTCTTCCTTTTAATCTGAACTCAATATTGATGACCTTACCTTTTCCGGCGCAGCCATCTACACAAGGAAGCAACCAACATCTTTCTTCTTCATTGAACAACAATCCATTCTTTCCCTCTAATTTCAACTTTGCTCCTGTACCGGTCATAGTCTTAATTTTAAATGAAAAAGTCCTGAAAGCTTCATCTGCCTCTTTTCCATTATCTTCGAATAACTGCAATTCCTTCTTCTCTTTGTCAAATTCGACACTAATGATACCCTTTACCTCACCTTTGATACTTATATCGGCGCTATTGGCTTCTATTAAGATAGAATTATCCCCTCCTTCCGCGCAAACGCTCCCCATGCTGAAGAAAGACAAAGCTACCACAGCACACTCTCCCAACAGTTTACTATTCACAACACATCCCCTTAATATCTACATCGCTGTCATTTACCCAGGAAGCAAAAAACTTCTGAAAAGTTCCTTGTTTTCACTTTATTTTCACTCGTCTTGCTTTGTTTTCATTCGTTTTGCTTTATTTTCCAGATCTCCCCGTAAAGGAACAAAAAAGCCGTTTTTAAATTTCCCGTCTTTCACATCACCATTCTTGTAAAATTTTACACCCAGCCCATCAGGATAATCTCCTTCGCCCAAATTACCAACATAGACGTACTCTTCGCTAAATATAAAACATACCTTTCTATCTGAACACTTAAAAACTAACTGCTTACTATTCTTGAGGTAACATGGCATGTCGGAAATATCAGTAAAGCTGATCAACTCGAGATATTCATCTGAAAGCGTCTTTGGAAACCTGAAGGTATAAGTATACCCATTGTACTCGAAAGTCGTGTCTTTACTAATATCAATAAACCCCTCTCTAAACGTTCCTCTTATTTTCATCACCTGATTGGAAAGCTCCCCCTTCCCATTAGGCTTTTCGTTCTTGTCTATAGCCCCTCTGTATTCGCATTGACCCACCTTAAAGAATCGACCATCTTGCCCTCGATTTGTCAAAGAATCATGCCGTGAAGTATCGGTTATGGTATTCAAACTCGAATCTCCCGAAGAGGTACTTGGAACAGATGTACCTTGCAAAGACTCCTCTTTTTTTGCACCATGCCTGAATAAGTAGGTAATAGCAATCAATACCTTTTCCCACGGATCTTTAGCAGCATCATACTCTTTTATCGACCAAGACTTGGCGAAAGCATCTATCGTCCTCATCAGCGCATTAAGATTTCTCTCGTTTTGATTTAGCTCACCCACAACATTAACAAGCTGCTGATTTTTTTCTTTTACTTCCTTATCTTTTTCTTTTACTTCCTTATCTTTTTCTTCTACCTGCTTTTTCAGAGAAGACACCTCCTGTTGCGCATCTTCTACTTGCTTACCTTTTTCTTCTACTTCCTTATCTTTTCCTTTTACTTGTTCTTTCAGAGAAGACACCTCCTGCTGCAAAACAGCCAAACGCGTATTACTCTGATGTAAAATTAGTTCCAAACTACCTCTACCGTTAAGGTAATACCAATCGCCACCACCTGAATATGTCGAAGAATCACCATCACAACTCAAGGAACTAACCCCGTCCGTAATTTCCCCTATGGCAACAGATAAATCCGAGTTTGAGGACTCTCCGACAAGGACACTACCTCTTATTCCCGAGCTAACTCCTGAACCAACAACTGCCGACTCCTCTGTTGGAAACCCAGCATTCGCCGACCAGAACAAGCCACAGCACAACACAAACATCACCATTTTCATAGCTCTTCTGCTCCTTATCCTACGACTAATACAAGGGGATTAACTGATTAATTAATCCTCCCCTTCTACAAAGTTTATCCGGCTGCTACCACGGAGATCTTTATTTTACCTTTATAGGTCCCCTCACAAACATCGTCCTGCAACATAGCCCTAAGCTTAAGCTTCCACTCTCCGGTCGACTGCTTTTTCGTATCAAACGGAACAATGTTACCGATGAAAGAAGCCGCAATTTGCTTATTTTCTCCATCGAAAAGAATACTATCAATTTTCAGCTCACAACCATCATCGCTCTTCATTACTATCAGGCCATCTTCCGTCTGATGATCTGATGACTCAAATTTCAACCCGTAACCACAGGCAAGACTATTAATCTTAAACTTGTACACACACTTATTTTCGTCAGTCTCTTCTTGCCCGTCGTCACCAATCAGGGATAATGTTTGCACATTATTGTCGAACTCAACATTGACCAAAACCTTAACTTTTGCTTCGATGCTTATGTCCGTCTCAGGCTTGTTAACTATCTGCCTGCGAGGAACCACCCCATCCTTAGAACCCAGTGAAGACTTAGTAGAGGGATCACACACACCATCCCCTGCTCCAGCAACTAACATAACCGCTGCACAGACTTTTAATAACTTGCTATTCATGACACTTTCCTTTCGCTACAATAAACACACAAACCTTTATCTCACCAATTATCACCTTTTTATTTTTAAGACAATACCATTTATTGCAATTTTGTAAAGTTATTGTTTTATTTGGTATTAATATGTATATTACAAAAGTTAACTTTGATTTGACGATAAAGGTAAAGGATAAATATGTGTAAAATTTTATCAGTATTATTGGTTATATTTTCTACTGTTTTGAATGCAGAAGCGTTAACAGTGGTCCCTTTTGTTCATTCATTTGATCCCGAAGACAAAAACGAAAAAACTTTCCAATATTATGTGGAAAACAAAACAGACGATTTTTTGGCCTTCGAAATTTCGGTGTTTCGCAGAAAATTGGATAAAAATGGAAAAGATATTTTGGAAAAAGATACAGAATCTTTTTTGCTGAGACCGTCGCAAATTATCATTCCTCCCCGTTCTTACAGAAATGTAAAAGTGAAATGGAAAGGCAACGAAGAATTCAAAAAAAATCCAAATAAAGAACAAGCTTTTCGTGTGGTGATGTCTCAATTTCCTGTCAATCTAAATAAAAAGAAAGAAAAAAATCAGCAGGCAGCAATTCAAGTAGTGTACGAAATTAAAGCATCATTGTATGCAACTCCCAAAACCGCTAAACCAGATTTGAAAGTGGTATCAGAAAACGCAAAAGCTATTGTTTTGAGAAATGACGGGAACAAAAGAGCCGAACTTAGAAGATCTAATTTAGTAATTCATGATAAAAAAATTACCGATCTGATTAAGCCGGACGATGTCGATACCGTAATCATGGCAAATAGCATTCGTATATACGAGAAGAAGGTAAAATAAGGCCAAATTAATGTCGTGAAAAAGTATCTGACTACCTCCCTATTGATTTTTAGTTACTATTCCTTCGCAATGGAATCAGATTCATTGACGGAGAATTTAGACTTGAGGTATGAAGATAGCGAAGATTTGTATCGCCAAGTTTTTGGTCATGTTGAACAGCAGGAGGACATACTTTTCGACGCAGATGTGTTGGTGGATGGAGAAAAATCCGGCAGTGCACCGACTTTTGTGGGAAAAGTCTGCAAAATACAGGCCGCACCATTAAAATATTGCTTGGCGGATTATCTTGAACCGGAAGATATTGACATCATAGATCGTTACAAAGATGGAGACGGTTTTGTGGAATTCAGGCAAATGGACAAGCTTTCACTCAAAACAAGACTTAATAGGTTAACCATGCAAGTGGAAGTATCTCTTCCGTCTGAAAAGAAAAAAGTACGAAACTTCAGCGGTAGAAAAAACTATAAAGAAGAGAGATCTAATGTCGATCCATCAAATGTCAGTGCTGTAATAAATGCTCGTGTGTCACAATCATTTAACAGAGAAAGGTCTCATTCATATGACACAAAAAATTTGATCATTACTCCTTACGTAAATCTGTTCGGAATATGTGTGGAGGGAGAAACCTCGTATCAGAAAATGTCTGGATCCAAAGGAAGATTTCGCAGAGATTATACGACCCTTGTGTACGATTGGGCTGAACCGGATATAATGTTCAAATTCGGAGATATATTTAGCCGATCGCTGAGTTATCAAAATCCTCCTCGTCTTTGGGGATTTAGTATAAATAAAGATGTCGAAAGAGAAAAATCTGAGGGATTTTCCAGCCCGATTCGCATAACTTTATTAAAAACAAGTACAATCGAAATTTACTCAAACAACCATTTAATAAGAACAAGGACAAATGTCGCTCCAGGCACGTATATTCTCGATGATATTTCTTATAACAACGGAGCCAATGATATCAAAATAAAAATAATCGATGAAAGCGGACGTGAAGAAATTTTAGATGAAAGCTTTTTCTACGAAAGTTCGTACGTCCCAAAAGGGAAATTTAATTTTAATGGAAGTTACGGATATCCTGAAATAAATAATTCAATCAGAGGAAGATATGACAAGAAAAACCCGCTGCTCTCTCTGACTCTAAAGTACGGACTACTCCCCTCAGTTGAAGTTGGTTTAGGATTATTGAAAAATAAAGCAGGGAAAACTCACTCTTATGAAATTCGAAACAAGAATGTCTTGGGAAATTTTGATTTTAAATTTGCTACGAGTAACTACAAAGAAAACTGCTGGAATCTTTCAGGAAAGGTTTATTATGCTCAGTACAACTCGCCGTCGGTACACCTTTTTGATAAAACATATCTTAACTTTTCTGCTTCAATTGAAAAATCAGATAATTTTTTCAAACCGTACCTCGCAAAAAAAGACGAAATTTTTAAATCTGACGATATATTAAAACCTGAAAAAAATATCAAAGGAAAAAACACTACCATCACTTATCGAGCCAGTCTGAGAAACGTATTGTCGTTCAACACGGGATTCAGTTATTCCCAAAGAAAAACTTTCAATAAAAAATCCAGTAAAAGCATGTCATGGGATATTTCGAGAGGATTCAGTATTAACAATAATTGGTTTAGCAACGGTAATATCAGCACAAACTTCAGCAAAAATATCGAATCTGACGGAAAAAAAAGAAAATCCTTCAGCATATATTGCTCAATATCTCTTAAAAACCAGGCTAATTTGTCAAGCGGATACTCGAGAGATGATGACAGATTCAATAGATACATTTCAATATCACATTCTCCTGAAAATTCCGGGTTCAGTTATGATATTACCGCAGAAAAATCTTCGACCAGCACGGGTGTAAAAATAAATACGAACTATTCTAACTCCATATTCAGGGGGAACTTGAATCATACGAAAAACAATCTGGGAATGAGTTCAACAAATGTCGGAGCGGAATCAGCTTTATATTTCGCAGATGGAAGATTCGCAATTGCCCGCACAAATTACTCAGACGGAGGATTTGTTTTAGTCACTCCTCAAAAAGATCTCGCTAAACATAGGATAAAGTTCCTGAATAAAGATACCGAATCTGGATTTATGGGAGGTGGCGCTGTTCTGAACAATTCCCGAACTTCTTCATCAGTTTCACGAATCGATCTTAAGGATATTCCAGATAATATAGCTCTTAAACTTGACACAATTGTATCTAAAGGTCAGTATAAACGAGGGTTTATTGCCGATGTTTATGGATTCAAATCCGTTACGGCTCACGGAATTCTCGTAGATTCCCAAGGAAGGATTTTGGAACAAATAACAGGATTCGCTATCAATAAAAATAATACCGATGAGCCGCCAATATCATTTTTCACAAATTCTTCTGGAGAGTTTTTTCTGACAGAACTAAAACCTGGTAATTATAAACTTACGATAAATGTTCAAAATACTGAACCTTTAGAGTTAGAAATAAAGGAAACGGATGAGGATGACGAGTTGGATTTGGGAACAATTGTGTGCAAAGATTCCATTGTAAAGGAAGAGAATTATGAAAATATCTAATTGTCTAGCGATAATCTGCGGATGTGTTGAAGTTTCTTGTTTGAACTCGAATGAATTTCCAGCAATTGTCTCAATAGAGCGTTCTGATGATTTGCGCATAATAGATCTGACTGATAATTCCGAAAGAGGACGATTTCAAGTATCCGTATTTTCAAATCCGCAAAAATGTGCCGATGGATCACTAAAATTTTCCCTCAGAATAAATTTTGGAAATTTTAGCGAAATCGTTCGATTCGACGATAAAATGATCGAAGATGAGACTCATGGAAAAACGTTTTTCGTGGTGATTCCGAAAAATGAATTAAAAAACAAAATTTTCTTCAGAGAAATTCAACTAAAGCCAGATAATCCTCACTATAAGTTAGACAAAATAAAACTCAAAATAGAACCCAAGGTTGCGATATCAGCTGATCAGAAAGAAGTGAATTTCGGAAGAATTTCATATAACGGCATTCGTTTGATATCTGAAAATTCACCCACCGTTACCATAAGATACTCTATTCTGAGAGACGCCATCTGTGAAGTTATCAGCAAAAATAACTTTCGCCTAAAAAATAAAGGAAATTACATACCATATTCTGTAAACGGACTTACTCAAAACGGAGAAATCGATCTTTCATCAGACCAAAATCAGTATATCGCAAATTTCAAAATCGTTGATTCAAAAAAGAAACCTATCGCCGGTACCTATTCTGACAAAATAACTTTTTCCATAAAAACTCAACTGTAAAAACTCTCATTACCTCAGACAAAAAATCTGATAGAAATTTTTGTTTTATATAATCTAAAAACTGTGATTTGTTCAGCTATTGAGAAAGAATTTTTTTTGTATTTATTGTAACACTTTGCAATATTGAAACATACTTTCGTAATACATATAGCAATTTACATTTTCTTTTCGGCAAAATATAAATTTTTTTCATATTTTGCGGAATATTGGCATTTTTATTCCATTTTTCCTCTGTAAAATATTGATATGTTAACGTTTTGTTAATATAATGAACGTATTATGGTTTGTGGTTTGGGTAGAGTACCCGGACTTTTTTAGGTTTAGGAGAGTAAAATGGAAAAGAAGAGTTTGATTTCTTTGGCTGCCTTGATGTTCTTGGCTGCTTGTGAATGTTGTTCTGATGAGATTGAACAAATTGAAGTCGTTCGGGATGATTCTTTGAGCGCAGCTGCTGCTGATTTCGTAGCAAATGCCGGTGATAGAGTTCACTACGATTTTGATAAATCAAGTCTTTCAGAAGAGTCAAAAGCCACTTTGGGACGTCAGGCAGATTGGTTGCAGAACCATCAGCAGTACAATGTTCTGATCGAAGGGCACTGTGACGAGAGAGGTACTCGCGAGTACAACCTCGGATTGGGAGAGAGAAGAGCTGATGCGGCTGCGAGATTCTTGGCGGAAAAAGGTGTTGCCGGAAATCGTATAAGAACGGTTTCTTACGGAAAAGATCGTCCGATAGCCGCAACGGGATCTCAGGAAGAGATTTACAGACTGAACCGTGTTGCTATTTCGGTTCTTGAGAAGAATTAATTTTCTGGATCAGAAGATTCTCTTGTTTAAGCCCGCTCTTGAGCGGGTTTTTTGTACCAGATTAGTCTTTTGACGCTATACTTAGTGAATGGTAAGTCAGCAATGTCTCGTTATCTGATAAAAATTTACAAAAAATTTAATATTTTTCATAAAACAACTGAAATTTCAGAAAAAACATTCGATCGTTCGAAAGGTTTTCATCAGAAAAAATAAAAAATTTTTCAGAAAAATTCATAAAAATCTGCAAAAAACAAGGTTAACTTATTGAATTTCCTAAATATTTTCTTCGAGTTGCAATGTTAGTTTTTTTGTTTTATTAATGAATTAAGCTGGATAGCGAAGTGAAAAATAAAGAACTGATTCTCGCAGGGTCTGCACAGGGACTCATCAGTATCTGAGGGATTAAGGCCAGTTAATTTTTAGGCGAAGGACATACTTTGCTCGTCAAAAGTATTTTCTTGTGGAGCGCAATATGTGTTGACATGTTGCGCTCGGGAAAACTTTATTAAATTTTCGATTTCATTTCGCGAAAATTGCGAGAAACCTCCAAGCAACTACAATGAAAGGAAAAGGAATGTTTAATTTTTTTAACAGGACCGCGAAAAGGAAAGAAACATTAGTCGCACTGCGCGGATCAAATCCTGCATGGACGCCAAACGATTATAACTCATTGGTTTCAGAAAGTTTTCAAAAAAACGTATTCGCATTTCGATCTATAAATTTGATCGCGTCAGGAATCGCGTCTATTCCGATGTGTATAAAAAATGAAGATCTAACTATAAATCGAAACCTGACGAATTTGTTGGCACACCCTAACAAAGAACAAGGACGCAGCTCGTTCATCACTAGCGTGGTCAGCTACTTACTTTTGTCGGGAAATGCCTTTGTTTACTCAGATGAAGATCAATTGTATTGTTTGAGATCGGATCGCGTAAAACTGGTTTATAATAACGCAAAAACTGCTGTAAAGTCTTATATTTACGAAGTTGACGGCGTTCGAATTCCGGTCGATTTAGAGGACATTTTACATTTAAAATCTTTCAACCCAACTAATGATTGGTATGGATTTGCTCCTCTACGTGCTGCCATGTATGCCATTGATCAGTATAACGAAATGGCGAAGCACAATCTGAGCATATTACAAAATGGAGGACGTCCAAGCGGCTGTTTGGTCTTAAAAGATTTTCAAAATCTTGATGAAATGACGCGTGACGCAATGAGAAATCGTCTCAGCGAAATTTATTCTGGAGCCAAAAATGCGGGTCGCATTATGCTTTTGGAAGGAGGATATGAATGGCAAGAGATGGGATTAACTCCAAAAGATTTGGATTTTGCTGAAGCTCAAAATACCATTGCTCGCGAAATCGTTCAGGCTTTTGGTGTACCTCCGATTTTGGTAGGAATTCGCGGTGATTCTTCCTTTAACAATTATCGAGAAGCGCGTGCTCACTTTTGGGAGGATACAGTTTTACCTTTAGCGGAGCTGATACGTACTCAATTTACGGATTGGTTCAGGAAAAAATATCAAGAAAATTGTGAAATTTATTTTGATCTTGATTCTATCCCGGCGTTAATCGGGAAAAGGGAAAAACTTTGGGAAAAAGTCTCCAACGCAGATTTCCTTTCAATCGATGAAAAAAGAGAAATTTTGGGTTTCCCGAAAATAAATCGCGAAGAATCGGAAAAAATTAATCCAAATATTATGGAAAAGAAAAACAATGACAAAAACTCAATCATTGAACAAACAAAAAGAGGATAAAATGGAAATTAAATCATTAAATGAACAAGGAGAAATTGAAGGATATGCAAGCGTATTCGGAGAATTAGATCGAAACGGCGATATCGTTGAGCGTGGTGCTTTCAAAAAAACCATAAAAGAATTTTCTGAAGGGAAAAAACCAAAATTATTATGGCAGCACGATACAACCGAACCAATAGGAATTATCGATAAATTATTTGAAGATGATCACGGATTATTTATCAAAGCCCATTTGTTAATGGATCTTCCGAAAGCAAGAGAAGTCTATCTCTTACTAAAAAGTAAAGCACTAGATAGTTTTTCTATCGGATATAAAATTCGAAATCATTTTGTAAGAAACAATAAAAAACATTTAACCGATATCGAATTGCTCGAGGTGTCTATCGTAACATTTCCCGCATGCCAATCAGCAACAATAGATGCCGTAAAATTCGCTCAAAATTTGAATCAAAACACAAAGATAGTTTTTTAAAGAAATCACTAAACGAAAATTCCGACAAAGACGGAGCTGTCTTTCTTCCAACAAATATTTTACAAAAAATCGACGATAAATTAAGTTATCTTTCTCCAATGCGTAATATCTCAAAAATTACGACAATTTCGTCAAATTCTATTGATATTCTAGTCGATGAAAAACTTCCGGGAGCAAATTGGTGTGCAGAAAATACCGATAGAAAAGAAACATCGTCTCCCGAACTGAAAAAAATAAAAATAAATGTCCACGAGTTGTGCGCAAAACCAAAAGCAAGCCAAGCACTTTTGGATGACGCTCAGATCGACGTCGAAAATTGGCTAATCGAAAAAATCTCGGAGAATTTTGCAACGTTAGAAGACGACGCATTTATTAATGGTGACGGAAAAAACAAACCACGTGGATTTTTAAAATGCAAAACTTCATTAGAAAATGAATCCGGAAGTTTGCAATATTTCCTAAGCGGGGCAAAAGGCAAATTTGCAAATTCCGAAACGGCTCTCAATACCCTAATTGAAATGGTGTGTTCTCTTAAACCTCATCATGTAAAAAATGCAACTTGGATTATGTCACGATCGGCATTGGCAGAAATTCGCAAAATAAAAAATAATGATGGAACAAGTCTCTGGCAGATGTCTATGTCCGAAGCAACTCCGGCAACTTTGCTTGGATATCCTGTAATAATCGACGACAATATGCCAGCATTAAATTCTGAAGCAGGAACTTTTTCGGTAGCCTTTGGAGATTTCTTAAGCGGATATCAAATCATAGATCGCCAGGGATTATCCGTCCTAAGAGATCCATACACATCGAAACCGTTCGTTGAATTTTTTGCCTCCAAAAGAGTTGGCGGAGATGTTGTCGATTTTGACGCAATCAAACTTTTGAAATTCGATACAGCAGAATGAAAATCCAAGAAAATAAAAGGAGAAAAATAACAATGGATTTGAAACTAAAAGAAAAAATTGAGGGTGAAATTATCACCCTCGACGATGCAAAAAATTATGTTCACGCAAACGGAAATTTCGATGATGAATTAATAAAAACTTTGATAAAATCCGGAAGAGAAATTATAGAAAAAATTCTGCATCAATCCATTTTGAAGGAAAGATGGACGTGTAAATGTTTTCGAACGGAGTTTATCAATAAAAAATCGATAATTTATCCCTGCATTTACGACTCAACTGTGACTATACCTTTTCCGAAAAATCCCGTACTGGAAATCAACAATGTTTATGCCGATGATCATATAATTAATTGCAAAAAATACCACATCGAAAAAACTGGACCTCACTACTATCTCGTCATCCGAAATCTAAAAAATTTGGATCAGATAAATTCTTTTACCATCGATTTCGATGCGGGAATTTCAAAAGATTTTAATTCTGTTCCAAGTATATTTCGCATAGCAAATTTAATGATCGTTGCTCAACATTACGAAAGAAGAAATTCTGATCAAAATTTCGTACCAAAAGCCGCAAAAACTATGTTGTCCAACTATACACAGTTTGGAGGTTTTTGAAATGCCGAAACGATTATTTAATACAAAAATAAAAATTGAAAAATTAGAAAAGAAACTTTCCGAAAATAATACATGGAAATCTGAATTTCTACCTTGGCAGGAATTATGGGCATCAATCCAGTTGGGAAATATAACTATAACAAAAACTAATTATATTTTTCGAGTAAAATGGAGAGGCGAATTTCCCAAAAAATTTCGTGTGATTATTAATGATGTAATTTTTTTACCGACTCAAATGGTCGCAATTGATTTAAAAAATGACATGGTAATTTTTCATGCGATAAGAGAAGGAGAACGAAAATGATTCCATGGGATTTCGGATTAATTCAAGCATTAAGAGAAAAAATCGGTTGGGAAATTTTTCCATCTGATCCTCTAGATGACGTGGAATATCCGTATTTAATTTTGGAAATTGATGAAATGAAATATCGATTAGATCAAACAATATTAGCAGAGATAAATCTGAAACTTGTCGATTCAAACAAACCATCCTGTAAAATCTATGAATTTTGTAAAAAGTTGCAACAGATTATAATGGGGAATTTATCGCTGTATAACGGCAACCTAAATATCGGTAAAGCTTCCGTGAAAATTGACCGTATTGTTACGACCAAAAATGATCAAACCGTTAAGTTAGTTGCCATAATAAAATTAGAAAATATTAAAGGAGAATAAGAATGAAAATTTTGAAAGAAAGTACTCAACACGCGTTGTTACTAGCAGAAAAAAAATTAGCAAATGCTATGAAAGTATACCAAACTAACAAGGAAAAAATCCCTTTAAGATTAGGTGAAAAATTTCAGAAACTTTTAGATGCTTGTTTCGAATTTTTGAAAGAATTTAAACAAACTACAAACGAAAAAGGGGAAATTTATGAATAAAATTACAAAAGATTATCAAGAACAAAATTTTTTAAAAGAATTTTCTTCGGATGATATTTTTTCAGAACAAAACTTAGCAGATGAAAGCTTGTCTGATTGTTTAGAATTTTTAATCAGAACAACCCCAACAACCATGCCGGAATGGATGAATTAAAAATTCGATAAAAGGAGGAAAAAATGAATGAAATTATTTTGGGAATATCCGGATTACCGCAAGAACAAGCGAGAAACTGTGTACAAGAGCTAATACCAATCGCGAATGGAAATTTTAAAAAATCGATCAACGGGAATTTGCTATTCCTAGAAACATCTAAACGACAAAAATATCGAAGTATAATTTTTTGCAGTGATTCACAGTCACCAATTATCGACAAAATTTGGATAGGCTCACAAATTAACGTCGGCTGCATACAGAACTTATGGCAAATAATTCATCCGGGAGAAACAATATCGGACTTAATCCGTCCAGCAGTTTCTAATTCGATCCGTGTAATAGATAATTTGGGTCAAAATGTTCCGTATTCAATTTCAGGGAATCGAATTCTTTTGAAAAAATCAAGCCCTCAAAAAATTTTCGTCAGCTTTCGACCTTGGCTAACGATGTTGGTGACAAACTTTTCCATGAAAACCAATGAATGGGAAATGGAAAGCGGCTGGAAATTGGAATCTGAAGAAATTTAATTATTAAACATAAGGAATAAAAATTATGAAAAAAATTTATAAAAACACAATAGAACGAATGAAAATTATCGGACCACTCTATTTTAAAGAGATGGTATATAGAACGGAAAAATAATGCAGGGAAATCGGAGACATAACTGGCATGGAAATAACGAACCCAATGGAATTAAACTCTGCCTCTCGCTCTTTTCTTTCTACGATTTTCACTGTATCCCAAATAAAATGTACACGGTATCAAAATCAAAGCACCGATGTACACATTTTTCCCTGGAATCTCGAGAAAAAATATGAAAGCAAGAAATGCGCTTATCAACAATTCCAGATATCGATACGGAGCAACCGCGGAAACATCCACCAAACTAAATGCTTTGAAAATAAAGTATTGAATGAGGTTACCGCCGAGCCCCAAAAGAAACAATATCGTCAATTCGAACAGAGTCGGAGTCAACCAAACTTTGCAGGCGGACGGAAAAGTTACGATACTTGTAATAAGAGCAAAATAAAACAGCATCGTAACGCGACTCTCCTCCGCTTTAACCATCTTTTTTATGAGAATATCTTGCAAAGCAAAAAGAAAAGCAGCGCCAATCGGAATGCAATACAGGATATTAAACCGAAATTCATTGTCAGGATTCAAGGTTGTTACGACGGTCAATCCGATGAAGCCGATCAAAGTCGCAATCCATCGAAAACTCGTGACGTTTTCTCTGAGAAAAATTTTAGACAGAATCAACGAAAACAGCGGAATTGTCCAAAGAATAGTTACGACTTCCGCCAATGGCAATTTAATAACGGAGTAAATGTAAAGAAAAAAACTTACTGCTCCAAAAATTCCGCGCACGATATTCAGAAAAAATTGATTTGTTTTAAATGCCGATTTGCCCTGAGCAATTACAAAGGGCAGCAGGGTAATCAATCCGAAAAAAAACCGGAAAAAAGTCACCTCAAATGCACTCAGCCTTTGTCCCATAAATTTAGAAATAATATCGTTGATGCAGCTGACAAACATCTGACAGAAAAAAAACATAATTCCCTGCCAATATTTATTCAAAATCATAAAATCTCCGATGAAAAAAGTAGATTATTTATAACATTTATGGTGAAAAATGAAAATATTTTTTAATTGGTGCGATAACTTCGACGACAATTCCAAATGGAGCAATGACGAAGAAATTTTTTCCTTGTATATTGCTCAACGGGAAGGAAGCTTCGCAACAGCAAGAGTATCTATTAAAACAAAAAAGCTCGAGCACAAATTCGCTCGAAT
>CADARG010000025.1:16030-20472 GCA_902790255.1 uncultured Pseudomonadota bacterium
GAGTTATGAAGATTCGATTATGACCATTGAAATTCTATCAGAACCAAGTGATTATCAAATTCAACTGAAAAATTTTTCTCAAAAAAATCGAGAACAATATGAAGCAAACAATCCCGAAATCATTTTTGATAGTTTGTTTTTTTCTGAAAAAGATAACCCGACAATTTTTTTGGAGGGATCGAGCAAGATTTTTTATTGGAATATGGCTACAGGAAAATTGTCTCTGTCGGACATTAATTACGGTGAAAAAATTTTTGAAATTTCAAAACAGGATATTTTGAAAAATTCAACTCAAATAAAATTAGCGCGCGAACCTTACGGAAAAATTCAACTTAATCTTTCAACAAGTTGGACCCAAAAAGTTTATGGATATGTTGATTTAATGCCGATGATCGCACAGCGATTTCGCTTCAATCGACTAAACTCTTTTACGAATCTCGCGCCATGTTTTCGAAATAGTTCTCAGAATGGATATTCGTTGATTTTTAATAATGTAAAAACGATTAATCCAAATGGAGGAGGAATTTTAAATAGATTTCCCTGTGTTTCTAATCCGATAAAAATTAAAAACGGCCTCAATGAAAAATCTATAAAATTTCGTCGATTTTACTTCGATGGAAAATTTGTTTTAGGATGGGAATATCATCAAAAACGAACAGAAGATGTTTGCATATCGATTTGCGATAAAAATCATTCTCGATGCAAGGATATTTCCATAAAGTTAGGACCAATTCAACTGTCGAAAAATTATCCTGGATGGAATGCTTTCACAAATTATCTGTGCGCCGATCGAGTAATTTACGATGGATGGATTTACGAATGCAACATTCCTCACAATTCAAACGAAAATTTTGATTCTTCCAAATGGAGGAAAGTACAAAAAATTCCTGACGCGTTGAAAGATGATCAGCTTAGTTCTTTTTTCGCAACAGATAGGGGAAAATCAGCTATTCAATACGCATTGCAAAAAGCCGCTGCACTCATAAGTTTCTCTAGGCGTTATGTAACAATAAATTTCAGCTTGGATGCAAATAAATTTACGGAAATTTCCGTAAATGACTCGATAAAAATTTTAGATCTGTATCCACATCCGATCACAGCAAAAGTAATTCAAACAAAATTAATCTTGAACGAAAAAAATCGATTAATGACAGTGTCGGTCGGATATTCTCCGGACAACACTTCGAACATTTTCGATCTTGTAAAGAATTACGATTTCAAAATCAATTCGGATGAAGATAAAGTTCAAATTTCAGATGTTGTAAAAAATATTTCAATAGAAAATGATCCCGAATTGCAAGAAAATTTGATGACTTCACGAACTTTTTCTTCGGAATCCGCGGCAATAAATTTTTTGAAAAAACATCCGACAAAAATCCATGTCGATTTGCATCCTATTAGCCAAAAACGAGAAATTGTTCGAACAATAAATTTAAAAAATTTGGAGATTTAAAATATAATTTCCGATACTGAAGAATTGATCAGAAATAGATCTGTTTTAGACTTTGAAAATGATGACTGTGAAGTTGAACTTGAAGAAAATTTTCCGAAAGAAATTTTTTTAAGATCATCTCTTCATCCTGTCGCGATAGATGATGTCACAAAACTAACTCGAATGGATTCAGAAAGAAATTTCGTAATTGAAAATATTTATGATCCGAAATTTTTTCACTCTAATTCAGAAGTAAAAAATCATTTTTGTAAATCAGTTTTGATAATTTATGAAGGTACGGGATATTATACGAAAAATGATCAGTACTTCGATTTTTCCGACAGACATTTTGAAAAATTCGAATTGGATTTTGATAACGAATTATTCCGTATGGACTTTCAAACTTGCGATACAAATTCTTTATATGAACAAATCGAAAATCTGAAAATTGTTCTTAGTCCAAATGAAAAATATTCCAGCGTTTTTTATCCTTACGGCGGATTTTATTTCTATGGATGCCATCCGAAACACATTGAACCATGTATTTGCTGTGCACAATTTGAACAAAAAGATTTAAGAATAAAATCATATACTTATTCGTCTTTGTTGAACAAAAATATTGACGTCATGCAATCAAATCCCCTAAATAATAAAATCGATTTTATCGAATCTCCGCACATTGGATTATACGAAAAAATAAAAAACGGGAAAGTAAAAATCAAAGCAAGAAAACAGAGTGAATCGATTTTCAAAAGTGCTGCGGTCTTTAATTTACCAAACACAAATTTGATCACAATAAAATTTGTAAAGGACGAAAAATGAATAACGATTTAAAAATTTTAGCAAAAACAATTTACGGCGAAGCGAGAGGAGAATTAAATAATTTTGGATTGGCTCCGCTAATCGCTGTTGGCAACGTCGTACTAAATCGATTCCGAAAAAAATTCGCGAATTCTATTTCGGATGTATGCCTCGCTCCGTATCAATTTTCATGTTGGAATCAAAAAGATCCGAATTATGAAAAATTAAAAAATCTCGATGAGTCATCTTCGATTTTCAAAACATGTTTGGATGTCTCTGAAAATTTAATTGAAGGGAAGTGGCCTGACTTAACCGATGGATGCGATCATTACCATGCAAAATCGATTAAGCCGTATTGGGCCGGACAACTGACGCCCAAACGAGTTTTCGGTAACCATTTGTTTTATTGTTTAAAAAATTTATTGGGCAAGAATGGAGAATAATATGGGGAAAAATTTTAATAATAAAGTCGTTTCTGAACAGTCGCAAAAATCTATTGATCTGCAAGAAAAAATTGATCGCGAAAAAAGACGTCGACTTATGATAATCGGAGCAAGTTGCGGATTAGTATTATGTCTGACAACTTTGGTAGTTTTCAAAAAAGAAATGTCGGAAGAAGTTATTGGAATTCTTTATATGATCACAGGAATTTTTGGCGCGTGCTTAACAGAAGCTTACAACTTTGAATTTGGATTTTTGAAAAAAAAATTCCGAAATAAAAATAAACTAAAGAGAGACTAAACGAAAAACCAAAGACATGGAAAAAATATTGCTTTTAACTTACAATGAGTCGAGTGAATTAGAGATGAGTATGAATTTCGAAAATATTCTTTGGGCGATTCCTTTTCTAGGGATAATTTTTTCCATGTCTTTTCTTCCGTTACTTGCTCCAAAATTTTTTGAAAAGCATGGCGGAGTAATTCCGTTTGGTTGGACTGCTGTTTATTTGGCGTGCGTTGTGTGGTTTTTTGGATTTCACGAATTAATACCGGCAACGTTCGAACCATTACTCAATGACTATGTTTCCTTCATAATTCAAATCTCAACATTATACATAGTTGCCGGGGGAATTTTTGTTGATTTTCCCAATGGAAAGGGACCAGTGTTCAACACGATGTTCTTGTTTTTCGGATCTCTGCTGGCGGGGTGGATTGGAACAACGGGAGCAGCGATGCTTTTGATTCGTCCATTTTTAAGAGCGAATGCACAAAGAAAATACAAAGTTCACCTGATGGTTTTTTTCATTTTCTTGGTTGCCAATATTGGAGGTGCAGCAACTCCATTGGGCGATCCTCCTCTGTTTATCGGATTTTTGAAAGGTGTTGATTTCTTTTGGTTCATTCAGCATTTAGCTCCTTTTTTGTTTGGGACGACTTTTGTTCTTTGCGGATTGTTTTACGCTGTAGACGCGATTCTATTCAAAAAAGAAACTGGAAAATTTGCTGTAAATCGAGATAATGCATCTTTCGTAATCAAAGGAACGAGAAATTTGTTTTTTCTCATTCTGGTTTTGCTTACGGTAATTTTGTGTCAATTCGAAGGTTCCTTCGAAATTGCAGGAAAAACTTACAATTATTCTTCGGTTTTGCGCAACGTAATCTTAATATCGATTGCAATGTTGTCTCTTAAAATTACTCATAAAAATATTCGAGAAAAAAATGAATTTACCTTTGCACCAATTCGTGAAGTTGCAGAATTTTTCGTGGCAATTTTTATCACGGTTGCACCGATTTTATCAATTCTATCCAAAGGAGAAAACGGATCACTGGCGATGATTTTCAATTGGATCGCGCCAGGCGGAGAGTTCGTTTTGAGCAAATGTTTCTGGGCGAGTGGACTACTTTCTTCTGTGTTAGATAACGCGCCGACATTCTTGATTTTCTTCCATCTAGCTTCAGGAAACGCAGCGGAACTAATGACAACCAAGGCTTCAATTTTGACTTCATTTTCGATCTCCACGGTTTTCATGGGAGCGCTGACTTACATTGGAAACGCGCCGAATTTAATGGTGCGGTCGATTTCAGAGCATCACGGAATCAAAGTCCCATCTTTCCTCGGATACATGGGTTGGTCGATCGGAATTTTAGCGCCGATATTCCTAGTGATTTCGTGGTTACTATAAATTTTTTGTTTGTACAAAATTATGATGGAATCGTTTCGCTGAATAATCCCGGCTTTGGAGTGAAAATGGTTAAGTTCTTCAAAACTG
>CADARG010000026.1 GCA_902790255.1 uncultured Pseudomonadota bacterium
GGTTGAAGGCGCACCCCTGGAAAGGGTGTATGCGGGGAACCGTATCGAGAGTTCGAATCTCTCTCTTTCCGCCATAAATTTGTGTTCTGGTTGATCATGAAAGCATTCGTAGCTCAGCTGGATAGAGCGTCTCCCTCCGGAGGAGAAGGCCGGAAGTTCGAATCTTCTCGAATGCACCATCTTAAAAGGGGGAATCATGATTTATCTGGCGTTGGGTTCTAATCTCGGAAATCGTTTTGAAAATTTGCGGCGTGCGATTGCGGAGCTGAAGCAGGTGTTTCGCATGGAAAAAATTTCGCACGTCATTGAGACAGAGGCGCTGCTGCTGCCGGACTCTCCCGCGAGTTGGAATTTGCCCTACCTGAACATGATGGTTGCGGGCGACACGGATTTATCTCCGCACGAGTTGTTGAGATTCATAAAACGCACGGAGGAAAAGCTGGGGCGCGACATGAAGGCGAGCCGTTGGTCTCCGCGGATAATCGACATCGACATCGTTATGTATCACGATCGGCGCTTGCTTACGGATGAGCTGACGATTCCGCACATTCAGATCGAAAATCGCGACTTTTGGAAATATCTGCTGGAAATACTTGGGCATCCGACAAACGATCCGACTGTTAACGATTATCGCGCGATGAATTATTTTGTGCTGGACCCGAAAATCATCAAGATCACGAACATAACACCCGATTCTTTCTCGGACGGCGGAAAATTTTTCAACCCCGCAGATGCTTTGGAGGAAATCGAAAAATCATACCGCAACGGCGCAGCCTATGTGGAACTCGGAGCTCAGTCAACTCGCCCCGGATATGTCGAGGTTTCGGCGCAGGAAGAAATTCGCCGACTTGAGCCCATCATTGCGAATATTCCCAAGGAAATTCCCCTTGCGATCGACACTTATTTTGACGAAGTTGTGAATTTCTGCCTGAATCATCCCAACATTAAAAATAATTCCAATATCAAAATCATCAACGACATAAAGTTCAACCTTTCGGATAAAACGCTCAAACAGCTTGCCGATAACGACACAAAAATTGTCACAATGCTGACCGGAACTGATTTTGATTGTTTAAAAAATCAGGTAAATCATCTGAAAAAATGTGGTCTAAAACACATTATTGTCGATCCAGGAATTGGTTTCGGCAAGACAAAATTTGAAAATCTCACAATTTTGAAAAATATTGAGAAAATAAAATCTCTGGGATGCGAAATTTTAATCGGACATTCTCGCAAATCGTTTTTTTCGCTGATCTCTGGCCAAGAGGCGTCGGACAGAGATATCGAGACCTTGGCGGTTTCTGACGTTATGCAAAATTTCGGGGTGGACTACCTTAGAATTCACAACCTGGAATACCATATAAAATTCTTTACTGCTAAGGCAATTATACAACTATAGATTATCCTTAGTTTGGGTAATTTTGTTTGGTTTTTTGTCTAAAACGCTGTTGAATTATAAAGTATTTTAGATAATAATAGGGCAATCATAGGTTGTGTTTATGTGGGAATTTTTATGGTAGCTGTTGCTTGTGGCATTTTTTCTGCTCCAGACGATTACGAAACGTTGAAATCTGAACTGGATGAATTGAGAGTTAAGAGCAAAATAGTTCTGTTCATGAAAGGAAACAGAAGATTTCCCATATGCGGATTGTCTTCCGACGTTTGCTACATGCTGAGACGATGTAACATGGATTTCTCGACGGTCGATTTGCTCTGCAGACCGAACTTGTCGTTGTTCATGCGAGCGATGCACGAACCGATTTCCGCACCGTATCTTTACGCCGGGGGAAAATTTGTCGGCGGATACGAAACTATCTGCGCAATGTACGACAGCGGGCTGCTCGGCAGTCTTATAAGATGATGTCCCACCATTTCACAAACAAATAGAGAATACTTTCCTCAATGTTTTTTCAAACTGTTTGCCCCGATTGCCCTTTCTCGACTGTTTTCCTCAATCACTTTTCGCCGGTTGTTCTTCCTCCATGGGATTTATGTCAGAGCAAGAATAATTTCCGATGCCGAATTCCGGGTACTTCACTGTTGATTTCGAAGATAAATAATACCAAAACAGATCATGATCTCCGTTCTTTCTCAAATATGTGCTCAGCAACTTGTATGATTCTCTGCGGCTTAATTTTCTTCCGTTTATTTTCCATTCCGTATCGGTTCCCAAATACATCGGTCTTATAAGATTGTATCGGTGCGCGAGATATGAAGACTCATTTACCAAATCCAGTCCCGACTTTGTAAATCCGTACATGGTTCGATACACATTGTCGTCCACAAACAAAAAGTTGTTTAGTTGTTTGCTGTCTATCAGACAATCTCCCGATTTTGAAAAATTGCCGCAAAAATATTTGTATAGGATTCTGTTTTCTATGAGCTGAGTTTCCCTTGGTTCATCGGTTTCTTCGACATTTAAAGCATATATCAGCTGGTGAAGAAAAACCGCTTCGTTCGGAATGATTCCGGTATTTAATGAAAAATCCGGGTTTTTCTCATCGTCTTCCATTTTCAGAAAAAATCCGCTGTGGTAACTATTAAACCATTTTTGAGAGAATATTATAAATTTGCTGTTTTTGTAAAATTCTTTGTATTTATCGAGGTGATACTCGTTTTTCAGATATCTCCACACGCTGCTGTCCGAGGTGTAAGCAAAACCTATATTTTGATTTTGCACCGGGATAAAAGTAATTTTCGGCAGCTCTTTGTTTCCTTTGTATTTTGATATCGCGATTCGCAACAATTCGCATCCCACCGAGTCTTCAGCCAATTCTGATATATATTCTTTGAGTTTCTCCTGGATTTGTTCTGTTAAATCGACAGGTTCTATATTAAAAAATATATTTGTTGAGGCGTAGGCTTTTAGTCCTTTTGTTTGCTCTTTTTCATTATAAATCAATATCTCCGCCGAGTTCGGACGAGCGGTGATATTTATGCCGGATTTGGAAAAAACTATGTCTTCACCACTGTCTAATCGACCTACCGTTATGTTTGTCAGTTCTCTTGTTTTTATCTTGAATGAAAAATCGCAACAAGTCTTCATGAATTGATTTACCAGGGATTGTTTGTTTTCCTGCAGAGTTTTTTTGGGATTCCAGGCGGATTCGTACGATTTCTGTTCTTTCTGAGTTGTCAATGTATTCAAAATCGGCCACTCAGACAGCGGCATTTTGGTATCAAAAAATCTTACGGACGGTTTTGGGACGTTCGTGCAACTCATGGATTGAACATATGAGCAGCCGAAAAACATCAACAGGGCTGCAAAATCCAATAGGGTTAATTTCTTGAATATCTTCACTTTATTCTCCTTACTAATAAGCCTTTATAATTTATCGATTTTTTATTAACAATTCGTTAATACAGTCCCGGCGCAAAAAAGTAAAGATATTAAAAAAATTAAAAAAAATCAAAAAATGTCCAAAAATTAACGAATAATTAATCAATTGCGAGTAACCTGAAGGTTAGACTTATAGATTTGGAGAATACAATGAAATTAAAAATTCTAAGCTTATGTTCAATTGCTTCCTTGTTGTGTGGAGAGAGTGTTTTTGCCGAAGTGGGGAGCTTGGTGGACAAATATCAAGTTGGAGAATACAACAAATTGAAGAGATCCGAAAGTACACCGAATCTCAGGAAAAATTTGGAACATAAAGACGCGGATGTTGCGTCCGACGTATCGGGCAAATCTTCGCGCAAAATGAGGAGATCCGAAAGTACGCCGAATTTGAGAAAATTTGAAGGATCTGAAGAGGAAGAAGCAATCAATTTTGACCCTGCGAGTAGAGTTCCGACAGATGTATCTGCCGCTGACAAAACCAGCGCGGAACCATCTCACTCATTTGCTCTTTTTGAAAGATTTAACAAAGAGTTTGAAGAGGGATTTTCGAAGCTGGAAAGCAAAATAACGCAGTTCAAACAGGACGCGTCGATATATTCGGAAAAGATGAACGACCCGAAAGTTTCCGTGGATGAGCGAAAGAATATTTCCAAGAGCTTCAACGAAAGCAGAAAAAATTTGATCAGCAAGTTGGACAAACATATCGCGAATTTGAAGCAACTGCAAAATGTTTTCGCAAATCTGAGAATAGACGAGAAAATTAAACAGGTCGAAGATTATCAGGCCGAGATCAGCGAGTTGCTGGATAAGATGAAGGATCAAAGAAAGTCCGAAAGGAGAGACAAAAAAGATAGGCAGAGGCAGGAGGCGTCCGAAAAGAGGCAGGCGAAGGATAAAAACAAGAGAGCTTCCTACAAAACCGGCCCGATTGATTGGGATTCCATCAAGAAATACAACGAAGATTTGTCCAACTTTGTCAAAGCGGTTCAGAATCACAAGCTTAGATTTAACGTTGTGTTGAAATACGGAGACAAGTGCCTCAACAGTGAGAGTGAATCGTTGTTTGACACCGGGCAGGAGATTGACCCGAACTTGAAGGGATTGTGCGCCCAGATTTACGAAGTTCGTTTCCCTGAAGCGATCAAAGTTTGGTCCGATATAAAGAAAATGAACGACGAAAAAGACCCGAACTACAAAGCCGCGTTGGAGGAATTGAGGTCGAAAGTATTGGCGTTGGGTAAGAATGTATCCAATTTGGTCAAGCAGAAGTTCGACGAAAGTTACCGTCAAAAGAATGCCGACAAAGCAGCTCAAAATAAATCGAGAAAAAGAGGTGGTAGAAATGCCGAGGCGGACGAATCGAGATTCAGAGAATTAGAAGAGAAACTCGGTTAAAAAAAATCCATTTGCTAAATAGATTCCGACCCGAAATACGCAAGTTGATCGAGGTCGGATTTTTTTTCACCGTTTTTTCTGTGAGCTGTTGTGTCGTTGGTTGGTTTGTCAGAAAATTTCCGCGAAACATAAAATTCCGCAAGCGATCTTTTGGGTTGAGACACGACTACTTTCCTCAAAATTAAACTGTTAATTGTTTCCCAAAAAGCTGATAAATTTTCTCAACACCCGATTGCAATTCTGCGTATATTCAAACTTGGAAAGTTCGGAGCCATGAAAAATCGTATCGTTAAGGTCACAATTCCGCGCAAGATTTTACTAAACGGCGGATTTTTCTCCCGTATTTTCTAAAAAATCCGAAAAAAATCTAAAAAATTTTCGGAAATTTTGAAAATTTTAATTAAAAACAAAGTATTTTCTTTACCGACGTCTTTTTTGTGTGATATCATCCCCTCCAATAGGATTTTCGGCCGCTCGATCATAACCGCCCGCGTTTGTTCTGTCTCAGGGGTTTTCACGGGAATTATTGATCGGTACGTCGTGCAAATGGCGCGAGGGAAATGAAAATTCCGGCGTCTTAAAAGAAGGAGAAAAGAATGAGACTTAAGTTATTTGTTATCAGCTGCGCGGTTGCTTGTTTCGGTTCAGATGCAACTCAACCTGTTTTTCCTCAAGAGTTGGTGGGAAATGCAAGCAAGCCAGCTTTGTATCCGGTGAAAAGACATCAGCGAATCGGACAAGAGATTTTTCGAAAATCAAAAAAAACGTATATAAAAAAAGAAAAGCAAATCACCGACGAAGAAACTCTTGCGGCGGAACAACTTCTCAGTCTGTGTCGCAGCGAAATATCTCAGCAAAACGATTCGCTTAAACACGACGGAAGAGAAGTTATCGGTGCCAGATGTCTTTTTCTGTCTTCGGTTCGAGATATGGTGATACTTCGCCAATTTCAAGGTCGCATCCGCGATGAAGCAATAATTTTGGGAATGAATATTGAGAGATGCAAGCAAAGACTTCTCGCGTTGGAAGACAAAGAGAAAAGGCTGGCACAAAATATAGAAATGGTCAGAAAAGAGGCGATGAATAACTATCTGAATTTGAGACGAACTCAGAAAAAATCCAAACTGCAGCAATCCGAAAAGCCGAATTGAAAAACGTTTTTTTCGTATTTAACTTGATAACTTATTGAATTTAAACGGAAATAAGACGGATATTTTTGTGGAGATCTTTCAGCAAATCGTTTTCATCTGAGCTGTCATTTTTCTTAAATTTTTCGTTTTCCTCTTCCGTGAATTGACTCAAAATCTGCTTCGCCTCTGCATATTTTTTGCATTTCCACAGAGCATACCCATAAATATTTCGGACGGTTGCTTCATCGTCAGGATCTTTAAACTTCCGCAAAATTTGTCCTTTATCGTCGAAAAATACTTTCAGCAAATTTAAAATATTTTTGTGATCTCCCGATTGCAATAAAATCTGAGCATATGCCACTCGACAATCAGTTTGATCTTCTTCGCTCAATTCATCAAATAATTTCGTTGGATTCATGTTTTTGTCGAAAAATTCCGCAAAAATTCTCAAAATAATGCCGTTTTTCTCGAAAAAATCATCTTTTTCGACACAAAACAGAGAATTTACATAATGCCATTTGATCATCGCTTTTCGATGATTATTCAATTCACTATCCAATTCGGCATTTTCGAAAAATACTTTCAAAACGGCTGCAACTTTTTCATATTCAGCATTTCGATGGAAAGATTCACCTGCCATTGCATGCATCAGAGGAGTATCTCCGAATTTTTGCAAAATTTCCGAAGGGTTTCCCCGGTCGTCATAACACAAATTGAAAACCCGCAACATTTCCCGAAATTTTTTCAATTCCAGCAAATCCGTCAAATAAAATAACAAAATTTTACGTTGAGATTTACTCGACAAAACAAATTTGTTCATCGATTCCGTGTTTTTGAAAATAGGGCGCCAAACCATTTCGGATTTTTTGAAATTTCCCTTGCGGAACAGAAGATATCCGTACAAAGAACGAGCTTTCATTTGGCGACGCCGATCCATTTTGCGGAACAAATTAAGTTCATTGCCAAATTTGTCGAAGAGTGAAGAGAGAATTTCTTCGGCGTTGAGCCAGTCATCCGAAGCGAACGCCTCGAACCCGAAATCGACCACTTCCTCAAAGCGTACTTTGAAACTGTACTTTACTTCGTTACGCCAATTCCATGATAGGAAAGCAGCACTTCCCGCCAAAACGAGGATGATGCCTATCTTAAACTTCCGCTTTATCACTCGCCGTACCATATCAACTAGAGCAGATTTTATTTAAATAAATTAGAGAAATCAAGAACTATAAAATTTGACATATAAAAGTTTTTAATATTCGCGGAAAAAATGAAAAAAAGTCACAGAAAAATTAATTTATAAGCTGTTTAAACCTGTTTTTTATGAAAAAAAGATCAGTTTTCGGACGTTTTTTCGTAAAAACTCGCAAATATTCAATTCCGATGAACGTTTTATTTTGCTTTTCCGCCAGTTTTTTTACTTTTTCCAAATTTTTTCGTTTATCATCCAGAAAAATAATTTTCCGAAAATTGTATTCAGGCAGATGTTCAAAAAATCTTTTCAAAGCAATTTCCTTGGACTCCAAGGTAAAAATTTCTCCCTTATGAAAAATCGTCAATTCATTGTTGAAACCACGTTTTATATCGACTGACAGCCAAGATTTTTCGAAATTTATACCTAAATTTTTAAGTCTGGAATCGCATAAATTTTCTATAGAATCAACATTCGCAACTTTCCCGTGAGGATTTGCTGTCAACATCAGCACTTTGACGTCTCGGTTTTGCAAGGATTCTATCAACTCGGGCATCGATTCATCGACCAAACACACGGGAATCTCCCACTGAGCACCTCGCAATTTTTCCTGCTCGGACGGCGGCAATTTTTTCACATGATTCCTGAATTCATCGACAACATCTTTGATTTGCGGATATAAATCGGCATGAAACGCCCTCTCTGTCGATTCGGTGAGAACATTATCCATATCAAAAATTACTAAAGTTTGCGAGTCCGCTTCGTCACACAAGGATTTCACCGTTTCCAAATTATCGGTCTTTATGATTTGCTGATTTCCGCAGCCGGCCAAAAACAACACAAAAATCAATTTTTTGGCGAATAATTTCACAATACCAAAATTTTTCATCTGCCCAATTTCATCTGGTAAGGAATTTCCACGATGACGCGCGTTTGCTCGCTTTCCTGTTTGCGGTACAGCATGCCGTTTTTGAAAATTCTCGCGGTTTGATTATGAAGTATATTCTGCCAGAAAGCCCCCGGGACGAAACTCGACATCACGACGATCGCCTTTCCTTTTTCCGGATCTCTTTCGTCTTGCTCGAAAAGAAAGTCCAAAAACGGATTTACGACAGACCGATACGGCGACCCCAAGATCACGAGAGGCACCGAAAAATTCATGGACCGCCAAACGAGCTTAAGCCTCTCGGTTTCGGCGGAATCCACATTCACAACCACCGCTGTCACATCATCGGATAAAGACTGCGCGAACTTCAACGCCTTCAAAGTTCCGCGGTGCAGCCTCGATACGGGAACAACAACTTTCGGGTGGAAATTTTCCTTCTGAATGAGAAGCTCGCTCACCCCCCCGCTCTTCAAATCGAGTTCCTTGTTGGTCTCGGTATATTTCCTGTTGATTTTTCGAAAGGAGAAAAATAAGGTCGGAATCAAAATCAGAACCATCCACGCACCGTCCAAAAATTTGCTTTCGACGATGATCAGCAAAGTGACAAACGTCGCGACCGATCCGAAAGCGCTGATCGCGGCTTTTATTTTCCAGTGAGGGCCCTTTTCCTTGCACAAAAATCTGAACATTCCCGCCTGAGACAAAGTGAACGAGGTGAACACGCCCAAGGCGTACAAAGGCAGCAACAATTGGGTTTGGCCTTTGAAAAATACGATCAAAAGGAACGCAACAATTGCAAGGGCGATGATTCCGTTGGAGTAGGCGAGCCGATCTCCGAGGTGAGCAAATCTCGTCGGAATATATTTTTCTTTCGCCAACACTCCCGCCAACCGAGGAAATCCCGCGAACGAAGTATTTACGGCCATGAACAAAATTCCGGCCGTCAAAAACTGCACGACGTAGTAAAAAATGTTATCCCCAAAAACGGTTTTGGCGATCTGCGACAACACTGTCTCCGAATAGTTCGGCACTATGCAAAATTTGTGAGCAAGGTAGGTAATTCCGACGAACATGGATGACAAAATCAGCCCCATGCACACCAATGTGATGCGCGCGTTTTTGTATTGAGGTTTTTTGAATGACGCCACTCCGCCGGCGATGGATTCAATTCCGGTAAGAGCTGCGCATCCGGATGCAAAAGCCCGCAGCACCAAGAGAATTGTCACGCTTTCGGGTATTTGCTTTTCCTCGGAAATTACGAATTTCGGAGTTCCTTCCGGCATAAAAAATCCGATGACTATCATCAAAAATATCATGCTGATAAAACCGTATGTGGGCAGCGCCAGAACTCCGGCTGCCGAGCGAGTTCCCCGCAAATTTGCTATGGCGATGATACTCAGAACGGTTATGCAAATTCCGACAACGTGGTTAGATAAACTCGGAAACGCCGAAACTATAGCAAAAGTTCCCGCCGACAAACTCACAGCGACCGTTAAAATATAATCGACCGACAAGGAGGCCGCGGTAATCAGTCCGCAAAATTCTCCGAGGTTATTTTTCGCGACGGCAAAAGCTCCTCCTCCGTTCGGATAGGCGCGCAAAGTCTGCCAATAAGAACATATGATGATAAAAAGCAATCCCGAAATTGTTAATGCAATCGGAATCGGAAAAGACATCGACAGCACGATGCCCAACGACAAAAAAACCGCCTCTGTCGCATAGGCTACCGACGAAAGAATATCCGAGGAAAAAACCGCGAGAGCTTTCACTTTGTCCAGTCTTTCGAGGACCAAATTTTCTGTTTTTAATGGATTTCCGAATATAAAACTACTTATCTTCATAAGTCTTGTTCAAAACTTTTTTCAGCTCGTTCAACTCCGTCTGAAGATCCATGCGCTTTTGAAATTCCATATTGTTGGATTGTATTAACTCAAGAATTCGACCACGCAACTCTTTGATCTCCTGCAACATAACATCCATATATTCGCGCGCCGCAACGATAAAATAAGCGTCGTTTCTGTTCTGTTCACCGGAATGATAATCGAACAAAGCGATGGGGTTTCCGTCCAAATTTGGGGAAACCCACACGGTATCGACTCCCTCTTTTTCGATGACATTCCAAGGAGCTTTGGTTGCTTTGTCCAACCTCTCCTCCAAAAGATTCATGTCCTCGGGAGTCAATACCTGCTTCATGGCTAAGCGTTCTCAGATTTTACTGTGTCTTTTTCGTCAGTCATCTGCTGTTTTGCCTCTTCTTCGGATTTTGCAACACTTAACTTAACAACAACGGAAATTTCCGGATGTAAATTCACATTGATTTCGTATACGCCAACCGTTTTAATCGGAGCGCTGAGATCAACTTGACCCGCGCTAACCTTGTAACCCAACTCCTTGATCGCGGCGGAAATATCGCGGCTGGTGACAGATCCGTAGAGCTGACCTTTTTCGCTGGCCTGACGCACCAAAGCGATGGTCAACTGACCCATCTGGTCGGCAACTTTCTGAGCCTCGAGCTTCGCCGCCTCGTTCGCCTGCTGAATTTGCTCTTTCTGATCTTCGAAATACTTAAGATTTTCTTTTGTCGCCCTTAACGCAATTTTTTTCGGCAACAAATAGTTTCTGGCATACCCCGGCTTCACGTTCACGATATCGCCGATGTATCCCAACTTGGAAACTCTCTGCAACAAAATAACTTTTATATGTTCCATTATGACCTCTGATTAAAAACTTACTTAAAGCTATGGTAAATATATATTAGCCGAGCGCATAAGTCCAGGTTTTTCGGGTGAGCGATAGGGAGTTTTGCTCAATTTATCGAAAAAATCGGTGAATAGAAATCCCGTGTCTATTGATATGCCCATAGTTTGATGATAGATTGCATGAGGTTGCCCGTGTGGCGGAATGGTAGACGCTACAGACTTAAAATCTGTTGTCCTTTCGGGCGTGGGGGTTCGAGTCCCTCCACGGGCACCATCAAAGGAACTTCTCTGAAATTTCGTTAGTAATCTTCTTCGTCGATTAGCGGATGAGAATTGTGATTGATTTGCAAAAAGTCCGAAACCGATTTGAATTTCGCAGGACTGCTCGGTGTTTTATCTGTTTCTTCAGCTTCTCTATTCAATCGATTTCCCAGCGCGTTTGGACCTGACCTCCCAGATATCTCGGCAGATACAGCCAAGAGAAATATCGTGAAAAACCAGATGCAGATTGCCGTTCCTATTTGCTGAGAATCAGATTTTTCCAGATATTTATTAACGGAATCTTTCGTAACTCTGATTGGCTTAGGAGATTCCCGCAAGTGAAACCTTTTGTAATCGATCGCCCATAAAACAGCTATAATAAGTGTCTGTACAAGAAACTGAATCAAAGTTCTGATATTGTTTGGTATCAGTGCCGGAGCTATCCACTCAACAAAAAGCTGTCCCAAACATATACTTAAAACGCACCCTATAGGATCAATCAAATTATAATCCGAAATCTTGTGGTATCCTTTTGAAATTTGAGATTTTATATGTCTATTGTATAATGTGTTTCCGAAAAATCCAAAACATACAAACATAATTATGGAAAACATTATTGATACAGAAATTTTCATGTTAATGTCCTCGCACAATGTGATGATCGCGGAATGCACG
>CADARG010000027.1 GCA_902790255.1 uncultured Pseudomonadota bacterium
CTGGAACAGGCAGCGCTTGTGAAAGGTCGTTTTAGGAAATACTCTGATACAACGGTTTGTTCTTTGGATTCAACCTAGGAAGCCCTCCGTAAAAAGTTAACAAATGGTTAAATTAACCATTCGTTAATAATTACTACTTACCAGCCCCGCTGCCCCCACCCTTGGGATTATAGTGTGGAAAGGTTAAAATCGGATTAATTTCGGGTAGCGCCTGAAGCAGTTGTTTTGGAAGTATTTTGATAAAACGGTTTTTCGCATCTAGAATAATTTTTCGGAATATTTTCGGTCGTAAAATATAGTCACTGACTTCCGTCCGTCAGAGAAAGCGTGGAAAACGAAGAATTTATGTGAGTTGCAGCGGATACCAATTTCGAGCAGTTGGGTTTTCCACAGAAACTGTGGAAAAGGTTGTGGATAACCTGTGGATAAGCCTCGTTAACCCTTTATTAACAGTTGGTTCAGGCTTGTGCTTAAAAATTAAGCAATTGATTTAAAACTCTCGCGATTTTCGAAGCGACTCGGCAAAATATTTCGAAACTTCAGTGTCATCAACAAAAAAATCTTGAAGTAAAATTTCCCTTGTGATAACTCCTTTAGAAGATGTGAATTCCGATGCAGGAATTCACAGCAAGTTGGAAATGAAAAATGAAAAAAACTGTATTTTTACTGAATTTTATTATCATGTCCGTTGGTGTTTCGGGCATGAATCACAATCGAGCTGTCAGAAACGGCGCTGCCAGTTCAATCACTCTTAAGTCAATTGAGAAAAATGATTGGGGACCCGAGCTTTTCGCTCCAAGCCAACAGCGAAATGTCAGATCCGTACCGTCGTCATCGCATTCGAGGCAAAGATCTGAACCAAAAGATCAAGAGCGTAAAAAGAAGCAGAAAAAATCGCAAAAAGGGAAAGAACCTGCTTGCGATATTTCGACACCAAAAGAGCTGGATCCGGAAACAGAAGAAAAAATTAATAATTTCGCCCACAGTTTGAAAATCAAAAATATAAAGAATAAAAGGCGGATTAGTTCGAATTTGGTTAAAAAAGTTCTGATCGAATACAGCACCAACCCGAATGTTTCCATAGATAAAATCGCCAAAAAATACGGAATCATGGAATCTACACTGTTTAGCTGGAAAACAAAGGCCGGGCTGTCTTTCAGGCGTAAAGTACCAAACCAAGCTGGGATATATGCTCCTGAGCGAATTGTTCTGGATCTTGATGTAAAAGAGAAAATTCACAATTTTGCTCAGAATCGGCAACATAGATTTTACAGCGCAAAACAAATTGAAGAAGCCCTGATCGATTGGTTTACCAAAGGTCGCAATGAATCAAACAAAGTTTCATATCGTTCACTTCAGGAATGGAGCAGATTATTGGGAATAACTTCGAGCCGAGGAGATATTTCGAGAAGAGTTCAAGAAACAAAACAAAAACTTATAAATAATCTTGATCAGGGAGCTGATTGGAATAGTTTTCATAATAATCTCGGGAAAAAACAAAGGCATGCACGTCAGATGTTGGGTCAACTTCAGGACAGCGGTTTGGTCGAAATTTCGCTGACTGAGGAAGAAAAAGATGATCTCTTATATGATTATAGGAAGGGATTACTTACCAAGAAAGGACTCGCGAAAAAGTACAACATTAAGGAAAGCGACGTATTTTGCATACTTCATGAAGCGCGCAAAAACGGTAAAGATATGTCTCGTATAAACATAACCAGTTCCCAAAAATACTCACGTCGCAATCCGATTCCCAAAAGAATAAGAGAAAAATTAGTGAACGATTATAACAAAGAATTGTTAACCGTAAGGGGAATCAGCGTCAAATACCATATTTCCTTGGGGATGGTACAAAAAATACTTTTTAAAGAAAACAACGAAAAAGTCGAAAGAAGAAATGGTAAACGAACGAAAGATGATATACTCGTGGATGATCTGCAAAATAAATCAAATCAGGAAATCGAAAAAAAATATGGATATAAGTCCGCTTATATCGATGACTTGAAGAGATATATAACTCATTGGAAATATCTGACAGACGACCAAAAAAATTTATTCAAAACAACAATGGAGAGCAAAACCATGCCTTCCAATTATGTTTTATCATCGATCAAACGCTCTTCAGTCGACGGCATTGATGAAAAATTCAAAAAACTTTTATTCATTCTGATTTCAACAAAGAAAGAAATCATAAAAAAATATGATCTGACAGTAGGCAGCGCCAACAGACTTCGACGCGGCGTGAATTTATGGAAAGTTTTGGCCAAAGAACTATGAAAAAGGACTGAAAATGGAAAGTGCTCTATGGTTAACAAGTGCGATATCTGTTTCTGTAACAATACTTGGGACAGTACCCGAAAGTAAGTTAAACGGTCAGCATCCGAATACTCCCGTCAGCATAGAAATTGAACAACAGACTGAACTCCAAAAGGAATTTTGGAAAGTACTGATGAAAAAGAGTTTCAATGCCAAAAAATTGCAAAAATTCCTGAATTTCGGCGTGGATGTCAATTCACGAAACGCTGTCGGGGAAACTCCCTTCTTATATGCGGTAAGGACTCATAAAAACCGGCTTTTGGAATTCCTGTTGAAAATTCCCGAAGTGAAAGTTGACGCGGTGGATTACAGCGGAAATACCTCCGTGATTATCGCGGCGAAGTACAAAAATATTGACCTGATTAAACGACTGATAAATCACACTCATTACGGTGAGTCCGATGTTTTAAATTTTTTGTACGCATACAAAAATCGTCAAAGATGGAGCGATGAATATCTTCGGAAATGTATCGATAACAGAATAAAAAATTTTCTCAATGTATCGAACAACAGAGGAAACACTGCGCTAATGACGGCAATATCATGCGGAAATTATGCGTTAATACGATATTTGGTGGAGCATGGCGCAGATATCAATAAATCCAATATGTTCGGACTTACTCCGCTGGTCAGTGCGGTAGAAAAAGCAAACAAAAAATTGGTGAAATGCCTGGTGGAATATAATTCGGATGATATTTTTTCAAACGACATCGGAGAAAATCTGCTGACTTTGGCCAAGGAAAAAGGTTTGAAAAAAGTAACTAAGATACTGGAAAAAGCGAAATCTCTTTCGTCTCTTCATTAGTTTGTTTAACTATTTTAGAATTAAGAGTTTTTTGTGCGCTGTAATCTCAAACATTTCTGAATACTTCTCCGACGAATGTCGTTCGGTGTCGGCGGAGTGAATCACATATTTATAGTAAAAGTATAACGATTTTTGCGTTTTTGTATTTTATACCCAACAAACAAAGGTAGAAATTTCGGGATATTATATAAATGCAGAGAAGCAAAATCTTGTCGGTGAAAATCCTTCATAAAAATCGACGAATTTCGGAATTTTCGGGGCAGAAGATCCCTAATGCTGTCGATATTGCCAAAATTTAAAAATTATAACAAAGGTATAATGATTTTCGCGTTTTTGCATTTTATACCCAACTTATAAACAGGTTGTTATCGAAAAACACTAATAGATAATTTATTTAACTGATTGAATTTGTTTGGAATTTTTTTTCATTGATGGTCTTCAGAATTCCGAATTTCTCAGGTTCGGATTTTTATTTAGCGACGCTGTTCGACCTTTTCCGCCGCGACTCGGTTTCTCCCGTAATTAATGTTCAGTTTGCTCCGTAAAACTCTGAAATTTCTGGGTTTATCGACCTTAGTCATGTCCAACCTTACCTTTCCGTTTCTACAGATACGAGACCTTTTTGTCTTGTGCATTTTGCACAATTTTAGGTCTTTTTGATTTTTTAACTCCTTGTTTTTCAAAGAAATCATATTTTCCCCTTTTTTGTTAAAAATCTTCCTTAAAATAAAATTTTTTGAACAGAAAAAAATATAAAAATAATTTTTTAGTAAAATCTAATTAAGTGATATAAGGTTGAAAATGTACTAAAAAACAGATTTTTTAATCTTTTTGTTTAATAAAATCAATAAGTTGAATATAAAAATATATTTAAATTTCAAAATAAATAAAAAATTTTTCTTTTTATATATGGATTTCGGTTTTGTCATATGATATATATGTGTTTGTAGTTTTTTAGAGGGGTATTATGGCAAGACAAAGTTTAAGTCCTATGAAAGATTTGGAATTTTATGAGGAACAAGCTCCGAAAACCGTAAAGCGGGAGCGAGTGGGTCGGAAGAGGAAAGATGCTCCAATGACTCATCTGAAATTTTTGCGTAAGAAGAATGGTTACACTTTGGAAACCTTGTCGCAAGTGACAAATGTTTCGATTTCTTACTTGTCGAGATTGGAATCAGGTTCCAGGCGGCTGAATACGGATTTAATCCGTAGATTGGCTCACGCGTTCAGGTGTTCTCCGGCTGAGCTGTTGCAGGAAATTTCTCATGACGGCAATGTGATTACCGCAGTGGAGTTCGGGCGGAAAAAGCGTCACGACATGATTTCCAGAGAAATGAATATGCCGGTGTACAAAGTCGTGGCAAATTCCGATGACGAAAGCAAGCTGTCCATTAGCATCTGTCCGAGTACGGATTGGAAGGCGAAACCAGCGGAATTGTTTGCCAAGGACGAAGTGTTTGCCATTAAGGCGGAAGGTTATTTTAAGCCGTATTTCAGCGAGACTTCCACCTTGTATCTTGAGCCTGCGATCACTTTAGCGCCGGAGTCAACGGTTGTTATCTTGGATCGCGGACAAATTATGATTAAAAAAATCTGGAGTGTCACTCCGACGACTTTGCAGTTGTGCGACATTGCGGATATCGAGGCTTTGAAAAGCGGCAAAACTCCTAAGCACGAGTTGTTGTCTCTCGACCGAGATAATCTCGATGCGACTTACAAAGTTGTAGGATATTCGGATTTTGATTTGGCGTAGATTATACGATTTGTAAATACCTTTGAGGGGGCTTCGGCCTCCTTTTTTGTGAGGACAAAATCGTTCTGAATTGAAAATATTGATCGATAATGATATCCTTGTCGGTCGGATAGAGGCGGAGAAGCAGTTGTCAGTTAAAATCTTTGGTGGCTCGGTGGTTGACAGGTACGTGAAGGCTTTGTACGAAGTCAGCATAGGTCGTGAGGCAGAGTTCGTACGTCAGATTAATGTGGTTCGTGAAGCGATTGAATCTCTGGATAACCGCGAGGAAATTTTGCGGCGTTTCTCTCTGTTGGCTAAAGAAGGTATGGTGTTTGTAAATACGCTGATTTCAGAGTTGGAATTGCTTCCGGAGATCGGAAATTTCCTGAAATTGGTGCTGAGTAACAAAAGATTTTCAATCATTTTGGAAATTTGCTCCGCGTTCGAGAAATTTTGCGACCGCATGAATGATAAAAAGGTTTTTTACGTGACCTATGCAAAGGATTTTTCGGAGAAAACCAGAAACGATTTGGTACAGCGTTTGAGTGAAACAGTCGGTGGGACAATAGAATTCGTCACAAAGCAGGATGAATCTCTGATCGACGGTCTGCAAATCCGTTACGGTTCGAGAATCCTGGATTATTCCGTAAAATCAAAGATCGAACGCCTGAAAAAATCAATGCGTGGCGAAATCGGCGCGTAATGCACGTGCTGCGCGGGATATCCATCTAATTTTCCAAAATCCACACCGTTGCCTTGCCGTCACTTTACTTCTACACTCATTCGAAGGTGAACTTTCATTTTCCTTTTCGGAATGGGCTGGGGATCAGTCGAGCTGTTGCCGAGACCGTTCACGGAATTCGCTGCAAGCGATTTCATCATGTACACTCTGTCGTTCATGCCTTCAATTTGAAAATTCGGGTCGTAAACTTTGTGAATGCGTCTGACTTTTATGCGCAAAGCTTTCGCAAGATTTTGCGCTTTCTTGTAAGCCTTTACAGCGGCTTCCTCCGCCAGCTGCTTCTGAACTTCTTCGTTCATCGAACATTGGAAATTGATATTGTTATTGCTTAAAACGATACCTTTTTCATACAGTCCCGAAAGATTGTCTCGCAACGCCAAAATTTTTTCGACGTCTTTCGACTTGATTACGAGATTATATCCTGCACAATAGACGGTTTTTTTGGATTTTTTCGTTTCATGATAATTTTCACGAACGAAGGATGAAAATTCCATATCCTCTTTTTTAATTCCGTTGGTTTCGAAAAATTTTTGGACGATATTTCTGTCCGCCAACAAAAGATTGTTCAATTCGGCTTGATTCGCTCCCGTTTTTTCGAAACGGATGGTCCAGATTGCGCGATCTGCCGAAATAATTTTCTCTGATTCTGCACTGACTTCTATGCAGCGAGGATTGAGCACTATTCCCTGATGAATTTTGTACAAAAATCCTACGCATGCAATGATCGATAGCACTGAAAACAAGAGGAAGAAAGATCCCCAACTAAATTTACTCTCTGCCGTCATTTTTTATCTCCCTTTTTTCCCACGGTTGATTGTTACTCCGTACTTTTTTTCTAATCTTGGTACGGTTTTTCTTTTCTTAGTTTTTGATTTTTTATTTGCAGTCTTTGCAGAAGATCTGTCGAAAGCCTTGTTCGCGAAAGGATCTTTTTCTTTCGGAACGGTTACCGAATTATCAGTTGCGTTGTCCGCATTAACTGGAACGAGAGATTCCGTCAAGGGATAATTTTCCGTTGAAATTATCGGAATCATATTGCCGAAGACCTCGGAAATCGCTTCGTTTGTTACGAATTGCAGAGGTTTAACCGACATAATCGGATTTCCGATCGATCCGACCAGCTTGTAAGGCGCGGCATAGGCTCCGTTCGTTCCTTTTGAACTCATGACCGAGGAAGTCAGCAGCGAAACTCCGACTAAATCCAGCTTATCTTCAAGGCGGTTGTATGTTCCGGCGTAGGAGATTCCCACAGTCGGTCCGACAGCCTTTCCATTTTCGATTTTGATTAAATTGTCGACCAAAACAAAGCTTCCCAGGCAGAAATTAAATCCGACGCTGTAACTGTCCGTGTTGGAAATTCCGTTCATGGATGAGAAGGAAATCAGCCTGGTGAGTTTGTCGTTTTTAACCATGAAATCGGTCAATTCAAACGCACCTGACATCGAACTGTCTGAGATGATGCTGTTCTTCAAAACGATGTTAAGTGTTCCTCCGCTGATGCTGTCGGTAATCTTGAAGTATTTCAAAAATTCTCCGGCATTGGATGCAGATAAAGAAACAATGCTGTCATCGGAAGTCGTATTTGGTTGCGCGGTTAAAGCTAAAGTCGTGTCTTTTGAGATCACTCCGTAGCAAGCACCGCTGGTGATTTTCCCGTTGCGAATGTTCAGACTTCCCTTAATATTTTTGACCGGGAAGGCATCTTCAATTGTCAGTTCTTCCAAGTTCAGATAGCACGCGATATTTTGATCAATTGGAATCATTTTGCAAACTCTGCTCAACAGATCGGTATTAAATTTCTTTCCAATGATGGAAATCGACAATGCGTTGAGATTATCGCGAATGACATTCAGTTTCGCCGTGTTTCCGTTGATCACGAAATCATTAAATGCGGCTTTATATATCACGCCGTTTTTGCCGATTACTATGTTTCCATCAATTTTGTTATCCACTGTGTCGATCGAAAGCTCGGAAAAGTCCAAAATATCATTGTTTACCAAAATTTTTGCTTTTAAATTGCCCGGAGTATGCGTCAATTTCAGATCTCCAAGGATAGGGAAGTTCAGCAGGGCGTCTTTCAAATCTGCGTCGATTGCGTATTGTGTGACGTCGCCTTTCCAGCCCATATTCAGATTCATTGAATAATTTCCGGATAAGATTTTTTCCGATCCAGGCAGCATGTTCTTCAGGAAATCAGATTCGGATTTAAATTTAAATTCCGCCGTGCCTTCCTTTTCCCTGAAATTTTCTTCGAGAACCAAATTTATGTCGTTCTTGCCCTCGCTGATATCTCCCGAAACATTAAGTTCATTTTCGTTCCAATAGAATTTTAACTGTTTTGTGTTGTCGGGAGACTTCAAAACTCCGTTACCTTCAACGATTCTGAACGGCAAGGATTTATCGGACAAATCGTCGTTTGTGATTTTCACCAATTTCATGTCAATGTTGGCTTTTTCTCCGATACTCAACTTGTCGATGTGCAAAGAGCTCAGTCTTTGAGAGATGTCCGCCGCGTATTTTTTCACTTCCCGAGCGGAAACATCAGCGTTTATCTTTCCGATCCAGGAATTATCTTTGCTAGAAACGAAGAATTCTCCGCTGTTAATTTTTGTTTCGTTCAGACGAGCGTTGGATAATTTCACGTCGAATCCGTCTTCGGTGATAGATCCGACCGCCTCGACGTCCTCAATAATGGTTTTGCCGAGAGGTACCTGTGCGTCGCTGAGTTTAAACACTCCGTTTCCGACGGACATAGGCTCCGACACATTTCTCTTTCCAAAAGGAACTGCTCCTTTTAAATCAACTTTAAACAGTCCGAGCTTAAATCCCGGCATGTAATTTTTGAACGAAGGAATGATCGATTTGCTGAAATTTTCCGGCAGCAATGACGACATTTCGGAGATTCCGATATTTGTCAGGCTCAAAGTTCCATCGATGTTCGCTATATCCATCAGGTGGTATTCCAACATCGGGACACTTATTCCCGTCAGCTGGATACTCGCGTCTCCGTAATTTACGTTCAGCGAATTTATATCTATACCGTTTTCATTGAAAGTTCCCGAAATGCTTCCGTTATCAATGGTCTTGCCGAGATTCAAAGAAATAGAAGTTTTCGCCGGGATTTTTATCGACCCTGCCCCTCCGATCAGGTCGAAATCACCTTTAAGAATTTCGTCACCTTTTCTATCAAAGTGAATTAGTCCGGAAACAGGAAGATTGTTTTCCAAAACGGAATTTGCAATAGGATTATTGATCGGCGAATTTCTTTTCAACAAAATTTCTCTCAAACTGTGAGGATTGCATGAGTCGATGTTCACAATATATTTGTCAATGTCTCCTACGACTGTCCTTACAATGTTAAAACTGGAGAAATAATCTTGATTCGGAAGCTTAATTTTGAAAGACACTGCTGTCGGGAATTCTTCTCCGATCACGTAGTGACAGTATGCATTCGATAATTTCCACAGTACGCCGTTTTCTTCTATCGTAACGTCTGCGTTTATGATTTTCAGGTCTCCGAAATTGTTCAATAATTTTTTAAATCCTCTTAAAACAGAGGTCGATTCGCTCAGTGAACTTTTGTTGTAGGTCCTTTCAAAATTCGGATCAAAATAAGAAATTTTGAAATCGTCAGAGAATCTTACGTTAATTTTTGGGCCGACGATATTAACACTGTCCGTCACGAGTTTTTGTTTTTTGATTGATTCAACGATGTTCGGAAAAATTGAAATTGAAGGGAGCACCAGGTCATCCAGTTTTAGCTTCTTCAGAGAAATTTCCGGAGAATGTTTTTCCGTGTTCCAAGACAGTTTTGCAGATTTTACCACCAAATCGGAATCCGGAAACAAGCTGTTTATCTTGCTGTCGATAAAAAGCGAAAGAAATTTGTTTTCTATAGATCCGAACTGCATGAAAAATACGAAAGCAATAACCGAAAATAAAGTTCCGATTATTCCTCCGGTAATAATAAAAGTCATAATCCGCGTGAATTTCATGAAGTAATTGGACAAAGGTTTCGCGATCAGAACCGAAAAAGATTCTTTTGCATAATTACGTAATGAAAAATCAAGTTCCACGTTAGATGGTATATTTTGCTCATCTATTTCTTTGTGATGCTTGTTTTTGATCAGCTTTACAGTGTTACTTAAAAAACTCATAATACAAAATCCACAAAAACTCGATAATATTTTGCATGAAAAAGTTTTTATAAAAGGTTAATTTTTTGAAATTTCTTAAATTTTCTGTAATTTTTTTTGAAAAAGTTTAATCTATTCAAAATTCTGACGTCATTTGATAGAATTTCCGCCGAAATGTAAGGCTTTTTGCATGCTGGATGAAATAAAAGATACTCGCGCGTCGCTTTGGATTTCCGCTTCGGCCGGAACGGGAAAGACGAAAAATTTAATCGACAGAATTTTAGCCTTGTTGCTGAATGGCGCGGAGCCGTCGCATATTTTGTGCCTCACATATACAAAAGCAGCGGCCGGAGAAATGCTGGATCGATTGTCCGGATATCTCAATCGTTGGCAGCAATTGTCCGATTCGGAGGTCGTCAGCGAGTTGATCGACATGGGATTTTCCGAAAAATATCTGCCACGAGTTCGTGAGTTGTATGAAAAAAGTCTCGAAAGCGATTGGGTAAATATCCGAACTATTCACAGTTTCGGAATGAATCTTTTGAAAAAATTTCCTCTTGAAACAGGATTATATCCGGGAGCGAAATTGTGTGACGATAATCAGAAAAAACAAATGTTGGAGGATTCTTTCAATTTCGTTTTGCCCCAAAAAGAATTTCACGACGATCTGAAAAATATCGCGCAGTATACTTCGTCAATTTTGGATTTGATAAAGGACAATACTATTATTAAAGTCCGAAAATTTTTGGATAAGCACGGAGATTATAAAAGTATTCGGAGATTTTTCGTCAATGAATTTGAAATCGATCAGGATTTGTTGGATCTCGATCAGGAAAAAGCACTTTATAAAATAAAAACTAAGGTTTTCGGGGAAGATTTTCAGAATAATTTCGCAAAAATCGCGGAAAATTTGTCTTTTGGAAGCAAAACTGATCAAGAAAAAGCGAATTATTTGAAAAAATCCGCAGAATTCGGCGGAGATGATTTTATTTCGGCGGTGCTGACCAAAGAATTATCTCCGGTAAAAAATTTGTGTACAAAAAAAATTGAAACACCGAGTTTGAAATCAGATCTTTTGGATTTGCAAAATAAAACACTGAAATATTTGGATGAACACAGGAAATTAATCGCAACGAAAATCAATATTTCTTTTTTTGTTGTGCTGAATGTTCTCGTCAAAAAATTTCTCGAACAAAAAATTGATCAGCACCTAATCGATTACGACGATGTGATAATTTCGACCCTGGAACTTTTGCAAAATAATCTGTCATGGGTGTTTTATAAAATCGATAAAAACATTAATCACATTTTGGTTGACGAAGCACAAGATACAAGCCCTGAACAGTGGGAAATTATTCGCCGTTTGACGTCTGAATTTTTCGCTCATGAGTATTCCGAAAAAACAATTTTTGTCGTGGGTGATGAAAAGCAATCCATCTATTCATTTCAAGGAGCAAATGTCGAGCTGTTTGAAAAAATGCACGAAAAGTTCCGCGCCGATTCTGTAAATTGCAAGCAAAAGTTTTACGATGTCGAATTGAATAAATCTTACAGATCTGACGGAAATATTCTGAAATTCGTCGATAAAGTTTTCAAAGATGATTTTGAAAATGTGAAACACGATACGGTGAAAAATTCAGAGGCCGGAGTTGTGGAAATCGTGGATTTGTTTGAAAAATCCGAGGACGGTTCCGCAGATGAGTTAGCGAAATATGTTGCGGATTTTATCGAAAATTCCATCAAGAATCGCGTTGCGGTTAAAG
>CADARG010000028.1 GCA_902790255.1 uncultured Pseudomonadota bacterium
CGCTACCAGATACTGCAAAAACCTGTCTTCATTCCTTGCTGCTGTTCAGATCAGATGCTTGGCTGTTTGGGGCAATATCTTGTGACGACAGGATCTAGCATGTATACAAAAAACTACGCTTTTCCTATGAACTGCAGAGCAGTAACAGTAATGTATTATGTGAAGGGCATTGGAGACGGAAAAGCCTCCTGCGTTTGGAGCACTTTACTGAGACAAAACACAAATGGCAAAGATTGGGATTGGGATACTTACACCAGCGATCGGGGAGGAAGAAAAGTAAAATTTCTGACCAATGTTTATTCTGAAAAGATATATCCAACCCTAAAAATAGATAAAAACAAAACAAAAATCATTGTCGAAACTATGATAGAAAGAAATAGAGATTCAAAAGGATTTGGTCTCATTTCCGACAAAGCGGCAATGGGGTTGCACATTGTGAGTCCTTCAACAGTTTTAGATGGCTCATGGAGCCATATGTTCCATTCAGTAGTAATCTTTACTCCCAAACAAGGATTATTCACTGAAACTACCCCGTCATAACAAAATTCAATAAGCCTAATTCAGTTTAGACCACCTCATTTAAAAAACCCCTCCACTTGAAGGGGTTTTCTCATTCTAGAAACTATTTCGTTACAAAAATATCCCTATTCACTTTTCCGAAGATCAATCCCCCCTTGTTAAAATTAGATTCTTTTCAACATAATTATTGATAAATTCGTAATCCTCACCGTAAATTTCCTTGAATATTTTCAGGCTATTCTCAAAATATTCCTTCATATCTTTAGAATTTTCATTGAAAACACCCTGATTATCCAAAGTTTGATACGAATCCGATAAAATATTCTTGCACAGACCTTTTACTTCCTTAAAAAATTCTTTGAAGTATTTTCGGGAAGAATCAAGATTTTTCCTACGGTATTCAATCACAGCTGCATGGTACAAGCAGACATCACGCAACAAGTCACAGTAGTTATTCCTCTCTCTATCTCCATAGGTATTTCCTCCTTTATCCTCATAATTCAGTACATTTTCGCATATCAGCATCGCTCCGTCTAACTCATTAAGACGAATCAGACACTCTACCTCATGACATTTAACTCTGAACAGATATTCCCCTTTCATCAATTTTGAAAAGAAGGACTCTGATTCCTGAAAATACTTATGAGCTTTAGAAACTTTGCTCGAACGAAGATTAGCTAATCCCCTTTCGAGAGCAATTATACCTTTGGCGTATAACACATCCGCATTATAATACCCTAATTTACCAAGGGCATCTTCTGCCTCTTGGGATAAATCCAACGCTTGCTGATATGCTCCCAAAGCATTATAAATTCCCGCCAGCTTTGCCTTTTGGACATTTATCCTGGTCTCAGCCGCCTCGAATTTATCAAATCTTTCGTTCGATAATATTTTTATGGCCTTTTTCATTATATCCGCCGCAGTACGCGTATTATTCCGATTTATTCCATCCACAAAATAATTAAAGGCCATGTTTTCATAGATATTTGATTCAAATAATCCTTTCTGAACATCATCCATTTGTGCAAACTGAAGATGATTTAACGCAGAAGTAAAACATGAGTTAGATTGATCAAACGCCTTTTGCCTCATCCGAACGATACCCAATATCATGTAAGCATGAGCTTTCTCCAAGGTATTATCTCGCAAAACCTTTAAACTCTCACCTAAATATTTATCAGCAAGAGAAATTTTATTCATTACAGTATAAATCTCTCCTATCCTGAATTTTACTCTCGCTAAATTATACTCTCCCAAGCAATTGTTTCCCTTATTTATCTCAACAACCTTGACGAGATAATCCAACGCCTCTTTCATTCTGTAAGATTTTGTTCTCAGGATTTCGGAGATTAACAACATCAGCCGGGATTTATCACCCGGTATCCTATCTCCTTTAACATTTGAAATTTTAGACAACATAGCATCCAAATGAGGAATCAAGGTTATTTTCCTTTCGGCATGTTGAAAAATCACTTTCGATATCATATGTACCGCTGAGGCTAATTCTTCCTCCGTAAACAATTCCATAACGTAATCATACGCTACTTTTTGACTGCTTCGATGAATGGAAATCTCTGATCCCGAGTCCGTCACCAATGACTTTTCTCTGAGTTTTCTTATAAAATTATCAGCGTTAATAATGCCAGAGACCTCTTTCAGTATATTCTTCGGAATGTTCTGCGAATCCAACAAACTCAGAGTCAACAATAGCTTCTTGTACTCATCCTTATTATTCAAAACCTCCTTAAGAGACGAACTTATAATCCCGTACCGAGTCTCGCTGTACCCGGAATTTTCTCTTATCAACTCTCTCTGCTCTGCATTGAGCTCATTAATACTTTTCGCCAACAGCTGAGAATATTCTTCCAACGAAATATTGGTATTTTTCACATAATAAGCTACGGCACATACATCCAACGGAAACTCCGGAATCCCTGCCAAAAATTCCGAAATTCTTTTCTTATCTTCTAAACTAAGATTAGAGAATTCTTTCCCGAAAACAATGTTTGAAAATAACTCTCTCTTTTCCTGTTCTTCTAGTCTTCCGATGTTTATCAACGAATCTGCTTTTATAAAGTTATTATTTCCCAAGTTTTGGTTTCTGGTAGTAATGAGAACACAACCCTTGCCCCAAATCTCTTCGTTAGCAGGAAAGTACTCCTTGATATTTTCAAAAAAACCAACGTTGTCTAACAGCAAAACCCAACTGTCTTTTTCTTTTAACAACATTGAAATGAGCCTGACGAGCCTTTTTTTACGATACTCAACATCCTGCAACCTTCTGATAATCTCTATTTCTTTTCTATGATCCGGGGTCGAGGCTAAATGATCTGCCAATTCCATAAACGAATTATATAATGTCTTTTCTGTTTCCGCATTAATTTCAAACTTAACATCTCCTTCCAGCAAAGATATTACTCTTCTCGCCACCGTGGTCTTTCCTGCCCCACCTGTTCCAAAGATCACAACGGTTCTTATGCCTTTTCTCCACTTTAGTTTCTGAATCACTTTATCCTCAACATACGGTCTATTCAGAAAGTTGTCAGAAAAATTCGAAACGTTTGTTATCTCGACAGGCTTATGTTTTTTCGGATAAAGAAAAACAACTACCCCAAGCAAAATTAGAAGAATCAAAATCAGGGCATGCAGAAATCTTTTATCTCCACTCAAGATTGAAATTTTCTTTACAACAAGATTTTCTTTATTCTTTTCAAAAAAATTTAACAATTCTTTTTTGGAACCGGCTTTCGTCTTCTCCTTTAAATTTTTCACATGATAATCTATAGCTTTTACTGATATAGATAACTTTTCAGCTATCTCGCGATAAGTTGCTCCCTTTTTCAGCTCGTTAATAATGGACATTTCTTGACCGGAAAACTTAATTCCGTTTACATCTACTTCACCCTTCTTATTCATCTTCATATTCCTATACTATAATGAGTTAGGCTATCAGAGCTAGGTGATTTTGTAAATAAGAAAAATTAAAAATAGTCATAAATTGTCAAAATTTTCCAAAAGTACGAAAATTTGGATTTAAAAAAGAAAATCAATAGGGGACTCCCAAACGATATCCACGCCCACGGTCTTTATCTGGGACCAGTATTTTCTCGGAATTCTCATAAGATCTTTTTCTGTCGTCACCAACTGCGCTCTCAACCTGAATGCTTCTTCCAGCATTTTGCTAATATCTTCATCTTTATAAGGATAGTGATCAGGAAAGACAATCGTTTTGGCAATCTCAAAATTTGAAAATATCTGAAAAAATTTCTGAGGATACCCAAGACCACAAAAAACGATGAGCCTACCAGAAATATCGTCAAAATTTTGCTTTATATTGCCATAACGAACAGGAATACCCTCAAACGACGCAACAGCTTCATCCCCTTCCCTCTTAAGCACAAACAAAGCGTCTATATCAGCCTTAATTTCGTTGAAATCCAATCGATTTGGCCCCAACGGAAGCATTTCTCCGTTACCAAATAGTTGGTCATTGTTTACCACAACTATTTTTTTAGTTGGCTCAAGATATTTTTGAGTGAGACCATCATCCAGAACCAGATACTCACACCCACCTATCATTTTCTCCGCCATATCAGCTGTTTCAGCTCTGTTTTTTCCGACAAACACATCAAATTGCCTGGAAAGCATCAACGGTTCATCTCCAACATCTTCGTAACCATGGACTGCGTTGTCCACTTTCAAAGCATTACTTGCGATACGCCCATATCCCCTGCTCAATATTGCAAATTTTTTATCATTCTCCTGCAACATCTTACAAATAGAGCTCACAACTAGCGTCTTTCCTGAACCTCCTGCGGTTATCCCGCCAACTGCCATTACTTTCATCCCATGAAGAGAAACATCGCAAGGCAAATGATATCTGTAATTCGAAACAACTCGATAAATTTCACTGATCGGCTTAAGAAACAATTTTCGCAGTAAACCGGGGTCTTTATACCAAAACTCAGGAGTTTTAAAAAAGATCATAAACTACCTCCTAAACTCCTGAGTCTTAAAAAAAACACTTATTCCCTTCCTTTCGAAATCACCGAAAAATTGTACTTCCTCGGAAGCAAAACAAACGAAAAAATAAGCGCCAAAGCACAGCACGTGAGACTGTATATGAAGGTGTATTCGCAACCATCGGTCTCCCAAATCTGAGACCCTATTCGTGAGGATATCCAGTATCCTATACCAAAAATCACCGAATAAATTCCGATAGCCGTTGCTCTCAGATAAAACACTACTTGCTCACAGATAATCGCAATGAACAATCCCTCTATCGCTGACATCTGTCCCCCCCAGAGGAAAGCGCCGAGATAAACACAGCAAGCCTGCGAATTTATTACAAATCCGTTACCGAAAAATCTTGATAAATCGAGAGAAAAATCAACGATATTACAAATATGTCCGGCAAGCAAAAACAGAAGATTCGACACAATCATCATTGCCATGCAAAATCTGATAAATCTTCCTTTTCCAAACTTATCAGCCAAAAAACCTATTGTAAAGGCCAACATGATTTGCCCTGTATTCACGATAAGTCCGACCGAACCGGCAACTCTGGTATCCACGAAATTATTCATATATATAGGGAACAAATGCTCTGTAAAATGACCTAACTGAAAAATGAAAGCCAGCACAATCAGCTTCCAAAATGAAAAGTCCAAAGACTTCAAATACTTCCTTTTAAAAGGATTTTCTCTTTTTTCGATCTTTTCACCGATTTTTAAATTTTTCCGATTAGAATCCTTCACAAATAGAAGGCAAATACCGGCTAACACTACGGGAACAACCGCAAACATAAACACTTTACGAAAATCGTTGGAATAATATCCCATAAGTGCGATAGCCATGACACCACCAAAGAGCCCTCCGGCTGTTTTTATGGATTTGGTAAGTCCGTAGACCCTACCTCTTATACTTCTCGGAGTGATATCCGCAATCAGCGCGTCTCTCGGTGACGCCTGTAAACCATTTCCCACTCTTTCGGAAAGCTGAACACCAAAGACTCCCATGAACCCATACACGAAAGGAAGAAATGACCTTGCTACCAAAGTAAATGCGCACCCTACGCACAAAATCAACTTTCTTTCTCTAAAAAAGTCGCTTATCGGGCCTGAAAATACGCGAGTGATATAGGCAACACATTCTACTACACCATCCATATTGGCTATCTGTCGGACTGTTAACCCTAAATCATTTTTCAAAAATAAACTCAGCTGGCTGTAGACCATTGTCGTGGACATCCCGAGGAACAACCCAAACAATGAAATAGCCCAAATTCCTCCCGGAATATCTGAAATGATAGAAAAAAAGCCATTTTTGCAATGGCTCATTTCTTGCTCGGAACAACCCTCAGGAAATTGCTCATCCTTTACTATCTCTGTAGACTTCACCGCACTACTCACTTATACCCCCGAAACCTGATTATAACTAATTTTCGATAAATTTATCATTTCTACCAAAAAAAATCCAGAAATAATCCTGCCCTATTTGCGCCTTCTTTTGCTCAAGTAAGGTCTCCTTTTATAACGCATAGCGGCCAATTGACTTTCCTTTGGCAGACAAGTAACTCTGACCTTTGCATGTCCCTTTTTTCTGAATCCCAAAATTTCTGCTGCCCTTTGCGAAACATCAATGATCCTCTTATCCGTGTAAGCAAAAGGCCCTCTGTCGTTGACCAAAAGCTTCACTTTTCTTCCGTTTTCCAGATTTTCAACTATAACCACGGACGGAAGCGGCAATGTTCTATGAGCTGCTGTCAATTTATTTTTATCGAAAATACGACCGGTAGCAGTAGGTTTTCCATGACAATCATATCCGTACCAACTGGAATATCCAATGGCGCTGTATTGATAATTCGTTTGAGGGTAATACCTTACTCCCTTTATTTCGTATGGTCTTTCCGATCCCGCATGCCAATACTTAGGTCCTTGATCGCTGGAGCAATCAGATAAAAACAACAAACAAATCGCTGTAAACTTCCGGAATTTCCTGCTAACATCCATCATACAAATTACCCTATGGAGCAAAAATGAAAAATTACCTAAAAGACGTAAAGCCCTTAATCGTCGCTCATGCTATCATAACTCACAAAAAAATCAATACCACCAAAAGGTTAATCACGGAAAGATTTGAACAAACTCTGTTCCCCAAAAGGAGCTACCTAATAGCCTTAAGCCGCAAGAAAAAAAGGAAATTCGAATTTGAACGATCCATTGATTTACATGGATTTACAAGAGAAGAAGCATTCATAACTCTTATAAGATTTTTCAATTCTTGCCAGAGAGAGGGGATTCGGAAAATATTGGTCATAACTGGCGGAAATAACATGAGAGAAACAACCATTCGAAAACATTTTCAAATCTGGGTTAGAGAAAATTTCGGAAATTATATCACCTCCTGTACACCCGCTAACATTTGGCACGGAGGACAGGGAGCTTTTTATCTAATACTCAAAAAATAAAGTTTTTAACTCTGATTATCCAGATTTTTTGAAAAATATGATCAAAAGCGCAGAATATTGTGGTAATTCTGAAAATTTCGATTTTACAGTAGAAACATTTTTGATATATTGTTGGTATGTCAGAATTAGAAGTTTATGAATGGAGATTAACTTATGAAATTTAAATTAGGCTGTGCCTCTGCGGTTCTTATGTTTTTGTGTTGCGATTTAACATGGGCCGGTGCCTTAAAGAATTCGTTTACGAAGGGGAAAAACCAAGTTGAAGAGACTAATAATAAGGAAAGACCTCAAATAAACGATAACAAGGTTTCTTCGAAGTCGATCAACAGTACAACTGGAGAGAAAACTCAGCCGAAGGAAGCTCCGAAGAAAAAGGAAATTAAGGGAAATCCTGTTATTTACAAAATCGGAAATAAAGAGATTCGTCGTGATGAAATTCTGGCGGACATACAGTCATTGCCTGCCCAGTTGGTACAACAGACGCCGGCAGACAAATTGTTTGACATCATGAAACGCCAAAAGTTGATGACATATTTGGTGATTGAGCAGGCAAAAAAGGCAGGAATGGATAGAGAGAAGGGATATACCCAACAGATTGAAAAACTGAAGGAGAGAGTCCTGTTTGAAAACTACTTAGTCAAGGAGCTTGAACCAAAGGCATCCAACGAGACAGCTTTAAAGCAAAAGTATCAGCAGTACTTGGTTGAGTTTAAGTCAGGAAAGGAAATAAAAATTTCCACTATCGCTTTGAACACGGAGAAAGAGGCCAAGGAAGTTATAGATGCTTTGAGCAAGGGAGCTCCGTTCGACAAATTACAGAAAGATAAAGGGCTTGCGTTATCTGAAAACAGTGATCGATATGTTCCTGTGTCAAGAATGCCGGAAGACCTCCGGAACAAATTCAAAGAAGTAGCGAAGAACGCGGTGACGAAAGAACCTGTGAAAATCGCAGATGCCTACCATGTAATAAAAATCACGGATATGAGAGATTCAAAACCAGGAACTTTTGAAGAGGTAAGACCGGCGTTGTCCCAGCTGATCTTAAGGGATGAAATGGATAAATTGATGATTAAATTAGAAAACCAGTATAAAGTTCAGAAGTTCAACGAGGATGGAACCCCTGAGGTGGTTTCTTCGGAAAAGAAGACTCCGGCAATATAAGATCTGTAGTGTCGATTAGTATGTACTCCCCAAATTTAGTTTTGGGGAGTTTTTTTTAGAGTTCAGTTTATGTCTACGAAAATTTTATCCGGACAATTGAAAGGTTCTATTTTAACGGTTCCGGACTCAGCTCGACCCACCCTACTTAGATTCAGACAATCGTTGTTCGATGTATTAGTCGGTACAGACAGAAATCCCAAAGATTTTTTCAAAAATAAAGTGATTTTGGACTGTTTCGCCGGTTCAGGAGCTTTGGGAATCGAATCCTTGTCTCGCGGAGCTTCCTTTGCATATTTCGTGGATATATCCCAAAAAGCAATCAGTTCCATTTACGAAAATATTAAAAAATTAGATCTAGAAGATCGCAGTAAAATTATAAAAACCGATATTTTAAAAATCAGAAAGTCCAACGAACCCATAACCTGCGATATAACATTTATAGATCCTCCTTATGGAAAAGTTTCGATAAAAAGCACCCTGCAACATTTATCAACAACAAGTTGGATTGATGAGAATTCCCTAATTGTAACCGAAGAAGATATTTTAAAATACGAGAATCTTTCCGATACAACCGAACTTATCACAGAAAGAAAATGGGGTAAATCTATCTTCAGAATAATGAAGTTGAAAGCCAACTGATCTATAAACTTATGTAAAATCACCAAGCCCGATCAAATCGGATAGTAAACTCTGCGTATTTCCCGTACACGGACTGGCAGTAAATATTAGCATCCATCGAACGAAGTGCCGACTTACAGAAGTACAGCCCTACCCCCGTTCCTTCGTTTTTCAAGGTAAAAAACGGTTTGAAAATATCATTAATATCCTCAGGCTTTATTCCCATAGCAGTATCTTTTACGGAAATAAATGCTCGCTTTTTGTTTTTGTCTACAGTTATGAAAATTTGGCCTTTTCTTTCCGCTTTGATCTGATATAGCGCATTCTGTATCAAATTGAACATAACGTGAGCAAACAAATTCCTACTGGCGGAAAAATGAAAATCCTTTATGATTTTCACATGTACTAAGCTACGATCTCCTTGAAAAAACGGATATTCTTCTATCGCATTTCTTATGCAATCCTCAGCACTCAGTTCTTCATGATCAATATATTTATTACCGTTAAAAGCGAGTTTGGTCAGAGTTGCATCTATTATATTGAAAACACAATCTACTTCATGCAAAGCCATATCCCTTTTCGCAATCTGCTTTCTCCTCTTCTCCTCTGGCATATCATCCAGATCCAATCCGTGTAAGATTAGAGAAATTGTTGATAACGGAGTCCTTATTTCATGGGTAATAGAAGCTGCCAGCATTCTCATAGCTTTCATTCGTATGTCATACTTCTTGCTGAGATCACGAGCAAATATAATCAAAATCCCCATAACGAATATCATCATGTAGAAATACGGATACATAAGATACTTAGGTAATTCAATGTCAGATGAATGTCCCAACAAACAAGAAACCAATACACCTAATACGACACCGATAGAATATATGACCGTAAAACTCGCGAAATCCAACAAAATTATCCCGAAAAGAACAGCAATATTGATATTCACGATCCAGTATAAAGTCACTCCATCAAACAGTAACATAAATGTAACCAAAAACGGCAAACAAAACATAACCGTAAAGTGCCAATATAAAGGACGATATTTTTTTAATGAATTATCCCAAGAATCCGAAACCGCCAGTATAAAACTGAATACAATGGCAACTATTCTCACTGTATAAACCGAAATATCATTCGCATGCCACTCGGACCACATATACATCGGAATGAGATAATTAACCGTAGAGAAAACCCCGAAGGCGACATACCTCGCTCCGTATTCCTCTACTCTTTTCTCAGAAATAGCGGCTAGTTTATCTAGCCTACGTCTAAACCATTTAACCATCACTAACCGCAAACACCTAAGCTCTGCTGACTGCTAAACTTGAATCGTATGGATGACTCAAAGTCTTCAAATATCTTCCCAACACAAACATAGTAGTGAATGTCACAAATGCTCCTACAATCTGACTAATAACAACATAATCCTCCGGGACAGAATACCTGAAAATCACAATAGAAACAAATCCTACTGCCACACTAACCAAATAAGTCTTTATATCTGTTTTTAAATTAAACAAATACAAAAACATCGGAGCAACAACAATAGGTGTCCAGAAATTTGAGAAATATAACCCGAAATCAATCATACTGGAAAACATAGTCGCAACATAAACCGAAATAATTCCCAGCAACACAGTCACCACTCTGCTCAACATTAACTCCGATTTATCATCCACCTTAGATGGCCACAATACCGCAAAAATATCTCTTGTTGCAGCAATAGCGGAAACATTTAAGAATGAGTCTGCTGTAGACATTATAACCGCAAGCACCCCGGAAACTGCAACTCCTTTCACGACAGTCGGAAGAGAGTAGTCCAGAACATATAAAAAGGCGCTATTCGGGTGTATACCAGGAAACATCAAAACGGCGCTGAGAGCTATAACTGTTATCACCGCGTAAAACGGAATATACAAAATCCCAGAAATCATTAAAGACTGAGTAGACTGTTTTTCATCCTTTGCCATCAAAATCCTTTGTATCAACATAGGATTAAAACAAGGAAATGCACAATAAATGAAATATATAGCAAACAATGAAAATGAACCTTGATAAAAGACTAAATCCACATGATGCTCTGGAAGATTAAAAAGAAGATATTCCCAACCACCAACTTTCTCTAAAGCAACATTCGCCATCAAAGGTATACCTATAATCAGGATACCAAACTGCAACACATCGGTAAAAACCACAGACCTTATTCCCCCAAAGGATGAATAAGTTATTACAATAAAACTACCGATAATTATTCCGTATAAAT
>CADARG010000029.1 GCA_902790255.1 uncultured Pseudomonadota bacterium
GATCCCATCTCCGGGTATAATTTCTGACCGTTTTTATCGAGCACAAATGCATTCATCGGTTCAGAATATTTTTTCCCGAAATAGAATATATGCCCGACTTCGATTCCCTTCGAAACCATCAGTTCTTTTTCCGGAATAGGTGAAGTCTTTGGATCATATTTTTCGTCGGTGACTGCATAAATATTCATCAATTCTTCATCTGATGCAGTGAGTAATTTTTTATCATAGTAAAGAGTACTTTCTCCCGTCTTAGCTAAAATCTGAAATTCATGACTCATATTTCCGCCAATCGCTCCGGAATCTGCTTGCACCGGAACAGGGGTCAATCCCATTCTTCTGAAAGTACGGATGTAAGATTTAAATACATTCTGATAAATTTCTTCTGCTTCTTCGAAGGTTGACGCAAAAGAATATCCGTCTTTCATCAGGAATTCACGACCTCTCATTACACCAAATCTTGGACGAATTTCATCCCGGAATTTCCAGTGTATTTGATATAGCATCGTGGGTAAGCCTTTGTAGCTTTTTACGTATTTTCTGAAAACATCAGTCGCTTGCTCTTCGTTGGTTGGACTATAGAGAAATTTTCCGTCCTTACGATCCGTAATACGCAACATTTCTTTTCCATAATCATCATATCGACCGCTTTCCATCCATAACTCAGCAGGTTGAATTGTGGTAAAGTACACTTTCTGAGCACCAATTTTATCTTGTTCCTCACAAATGATTTTCATTATCTTTTCAAGAACTCTCGTTGCCAAAGGTAACCAGTAATAAATACCAGATGCAGTTTGTGAAATCATCCCAGCTCTCAACATCAACTGATGCGAAGCTATTTTCGCTTCTGATGGAACATCCTTGGATGTTGGCGCGAAAAATCTAGAAAATAACATAAGCTCCTCACTTAACACTTCGTGCAAATATACCAACCTTTTGAAATCATTAACAGATCAACCAAACAAAATCTTACGCCAAAAAAAATGGAGCGGGTGATGGGAATCGGACCCACGTACTCGGCTTGGAAGGCCGATGCTCTACCATTGAGCTACACCCGCAATGCGAATGCTAATCTATTAGATCTCATCCGAATTTGCAAGTATTATTTGTAAATTTACTGAAAATAATTTAGATTGATTAACATGTCGACTAATATAAACAACAGCTTTTTCGAAAAAAAAGATGGTGTAATTTTCATCAGGGTGAAGGTTACGACTAAGGCTTCAAAAAATGCCGTAACGGGAATAAAAAACGGCGAATTGTTGGTCAATGTTACCGCAGTTCCCGAAAACGGAAAAGCAAACGAAGCTATCGTAAAATTACTCAGTAAAATGTTTAAGTGCGCAAAAACAAAACTAAATTTAATTTTGGGAGAAAAGAGCAGAAACAAATTGTTTCGGGTCGATGAAGATTTAGATTTTTCAAAATTCATGCAAGATATAAATTCTGAAAAAAACAAAAAGAAAGCAAAAAATAAAAAAGAAACAAGGGAGAATTAAAATGAGAAGTTACGGAAGAAAAAATGATGAAATAAGGAAAATTGAAATTATTCCGAATTATTTAGAACATGCGGAGGGAAGTTGTCTTATATCTTTTGGGAAAACAAAAGTTTTGTGCGTAGCTACCGTCGAAGAGAAAGTTCCTGCTTTTTTGAGGGGAACGGGGCAGGGATGGGTTACTGCAGAATACTCTTTGCTTCCGAGATCAACCACAACCAGAACCGAACGAGAGGCGGTAAGAGGAAAACAGTCCGGAAGAACTCACGAAATACAACGCCTCATCGGACGGTCGCTCAGAGCAGCAGTAGATTTGGTTGCACTGGGGGAAAGACAGATAAAAATCGATTGCGATGTTATTCAAGCCGATGGCGGAACTCGTACCGCTTCTATATGTGGAGCTTGCGTTGCTTTGGGACTCGCCGTGAAAGGTTTGAAATTAGAAACCAATCCGCTAAAACATTTGGTTGCTGCGGTCTCCTGCGGAATAATGGATAGCGAAGTTCTTCTTGATTTGGATTATTCGGAAGATTCCCAAGCAGAAGTAGATGCAAATTTTGTAATGGTTGAAAGCGGAGATCTTGTTGAAATTCAGGCAACAGGAGAGAAAGGATTATTAAAGGATAGACAGTTTCTTCAGATGTTGACCTATTCACGAAACGGAGTGGAACAAATTTTTGAAATGCAAAAAAGCATATTATCCTTTAAATAAGTAATTTCAGCGATGGAATCAGAGTCTAAAACGCAGAATGGGGATTTATCAATTTACATTCACTGGCCGTTTTGTAAATCAAAGTGTCCATATTGTGATTTCATGAGTATTTCGAAAAACTCTTCGGAAGAGTTCGATGAAGTCGAAATTTTGCTTTTAAAAGACCTTGAAACAAGTTTGCAAGAATTGGATGTCTCTTCCATAAGAACAATTTTTTTTGGAGGGGGAACGCCATCTTTGATGAATGCAAAGACCATATCAAAGATTTTAAATTTTATTACGAAGAATTATAAAACTAATTCCAATATCGAAATATCTTTGGAAGCAAATCCTGCAACTTTTTCAAAGGAAAAATTAAAAGAAATCAAAGAAGTGGGTGTCAATAGGTTGTCTCTCGGAATACAGAGTTTTCAGGACAAAGATCTGAAATTTTTGGGACGCATTTACAATTCCGAACAAGCTTTAAAAGCCGCCGAAATGGTTACGAATATTTTTTCCAACTATAGTTTTGATTTTATCTACGGATACCAATCGCAATCGATTGATGATTTGAAAAACAACCTGTTGATGGCAGTAAATTTTGGTTGTCCGCATATTTCGTGTTATCAATTGACATTTGAAGAAGGAACACCGTTTTTTCGGTTGTTGCAAAACGGAAAAATCAGGCAACTAACTGAAGCACAAGAAATTGAATTTTTCAGGTATATACAAGATTTTCTGGAAAGATTTTCATTTAATCGTTACGAGATTTCGAATTATGCCTTAAAAAATTTTGAATCAAAACATAATTTGGCCTATTGGAGATATCAAAATTATCTTGGAGTAGGACCGTCAGCTCACAGCAGATTGGTTTTTAATAACCAAAAATATGAATTAAAGAAATTTTCTGATATTGATAAATGGAAATCGAGTTTATATAGAAATTTATCAACATATGAATATAGAAATATATTAATGGATTATGAGCAGTTGGAAGAGATTTTTGTGATGGGTTTGAGATTATCTGAAGGAATATCAATAAAAAGCCTAAAATCAAGATTTTCTAATGATATACTGGATCCGATTTTAAAAAGAATAGACTTACTTTCTAAGGAAAATCTATTCAAAAAATCCGAATCTCAAATAAAACTTTCCGAAAATGGAATGCTTAAACAGGATTCTGTGGTGGAATTTTTATTTAATTAACAAATTATCAATATCTTGCATTTAATCTTACGATATGATGAACAAGATGTTTAAGTTTGACGGCAGTAGTTCGGATGTTAATTTTTGTTTAGGACATAGACGACGTCTTAAAAAGAAGTTTTTGTTATCTCCAAAAAGCTTTTTAGATTATGAGATTTTGGAAATGCTTTTATTTAGCATTTTTTCAAGGAAAGACACAAAAATTATCGCGAAAGATTTAATAAAAAAATTTGGAACATTAAAAGCTGTAATATTCGCTTCTGAACAAGAGATAAAAAAGATTCCGGGATTGGGTGAATCCACGGCGGTATTTTTTAAATTGTTAAGAGAAACTTTTATGAGATTGTCTTTGCAACCGTTAAAAGAGGAAACAATAATAGCTTCTAATCTTCACGTGATTGAATATTATAGAAATTTATTATCGCTGGAAAAGAGAGAACAATTTCGAGTTATGTTTATAAATAATAAAAATAAACTTATAGCGGAAGAACAACTACAGCAAGGCACTATTGACCAAACGCCGATTTATCCGCGAGAAGTAATTCAAAGAGCATTAGATCATGGAGCAAGTGCAATTATTTTGGTGCATAATCATCCTAGTGGATCGCCTTATCCATCAAAAGAAGACATAGATGTCACTAAAAACTTAAATAGCGTAATTCAACAAATTAATTTGAGATTACTCGATCATATAATTATCGCGGAAAACTCGAGTTATTCTTTTGCTGAACACCATTTGTTGTGAAAAGATTGAGTTTTTCAAATTTGCAATATAGAATATCTCTCTAAGTAGTTTGGTCTGAATTTTTGCTGACCGTAATTTTAGGATAGATGTAGATGAAGTTTTTAGACAGAGCGAAAATATTTTTGAAAGCTGGAGATGGTGGAGATGGTTGTTTAAGCTTTCGTCACGAAAAGTTTCTAGAATATGGAGGACCTGACGGGGGAGATGGTGGAAACGGTGGAAGTATATATTTCGAAGGTGTAAATCATCTTAATACTTTGATTGATTACAGATATCAACAACATTTTAAAGCTCAGCGAGGAGAAAATGGTCGCGGGGCGAATTGCTATGGAGCAAAAGGAAAAGATTTAATTTTAAAACTCCCTATTGGTACAGAAATTTTGGATGAATCAGGCGAATTAGTACTGGCCGACATCATTGAAGAAGGTCAGAAATTTTTGGTTGCCAAAGGAGGGAAGGGGGGGCGTGGCAATACCAAATTTAAATCATCGACCAATCAAACCCCTAGACGTGCGGATAAGGGAACGTCCGGTGAAGAGTTTTGGGTCTGGCTTCAATTAAAGTTAATTGCTGATGTCGGATTGGTCGGATTGCCTAATGCGGGAAAATCGACTTTTCTCTCTGTAACGACAAGAGCTAAGCCTAAAGTTGCGGATTATCCTTTTACAACACTTGTTCCTCAGTTAGGTGTCGTTGATATAGATGGTAAGGAATTTGTGATTGCGGATATTCCAGGACTTATTGAAGGTGCTCATGAAGGAAAGGGCTTAGGAGATAAGTTTTTGGCTCATATAGAAAGATGTCTTGTGTTAATTCACCTGATCGATATGAACCAAGAGGATATTTTAGAATCCTATGAAAGAGTGAGACGTGAATTACGAATGTATGGCGGTAACCTGGAGGAAAAACCTGAAGTTATCGTAATAAATAAAGCTGACGTTGTGGATGACGAAATTTCGGAATGGATACAAAAGGATTTTAAGGAAAAATATAACAAGAATGTCTTTTTTATATCTGCATTGAAAAAAGATGATAGAATGAATGAGGTTTTGCGGGAGGTCGCGCATTTGCACTCAAATTATCAATCTTCAGAAAATCAGACAGACTCGAATGAGTTAGGTAATGCGTCAGATGTAGAGGGGGAAGATTTGCAAGAGTCAAAAGAAACCGAAAATCTGACATCTAATGAGGAAATTTTATGATAAATTCCGGAAAATTGGGATATATATACGTAGTCTTAAGCGTCATTCTTTATTCCTTTTCTGATGCAATTATGAAAAACGCGATGGATATTTATAGTGTTCATCAAGTCATATTTTTGCGTACACTTTTTCGGTTTATTCCTATTTTGATATTAATATACTTTGCGAAGGGAAACCCGTATCGTAGTCATCGAAAAACTGAAAATATTTTTCGAGCAGTTTTAGCCTCGTGCGGAACTTATTGCGCAATGATGGCTTATAAATATGCAGCAATGACGGATGTATTCGTAGTTGGAGGGACAACTGCAATTTTTGTAATTCCACTCAGCGTTTGGATTTTGGGAGAAAAATTCAACAAGATGAATTTGTTCGCCGTTATTTTAGGATTTTCTGGAATTTGTCTTGCTTTTCGTCCCGGAAGCGGCATTTTTCAGTTTGGAATCCTATTTGCGGTTATAACAGCAATAATCTCGGCTTTTAATCAGGTCCTTATAAAAAGACTGGCGTTCACAGAAAACGAATTTACCATAATTTCTTATCATAATACTTGCTTAATTTTGATTACATTGATTTTAGGCTGGACCGAATTTCATTGGGTATCGCTAATGGACATTTTGATTTTGAGTTTAGGCGGGATAATCGGAGCCTTTGCTCAATATTTTATGACCAGAGCGTTCAAATTGTCCTCCAGTTCGGGACTGGCTTCCGCAGCTTATGCAATGTTGATTCCCAATATAATCATAGATTATTTGGTATTCAATAAAATTCCGGATATTTATATACTGATCGGTCTGATTTTGATTTTCAATGGATCATTAATTGCGTTCAAATTGCAATCAAAACTGAAATAACAATTAGCTTCAAAGTAACACCGTTATATTGGAGATCTTTCCTAGTTTTGTTGATTGTTTTCTGGCTGATCGACTTTACATAATTTTGTACTTTCAAAAAAGCTCTCTTTTCTAGTTGTCGGATACGTTCTGTCGAAAGGTTCATAATTTGTCCGATTTCTCGTAAAGACCTAGTTGGATTAGAGAGCCTATACAAACGAAGAATGTCGTATTCTTTCTTAGACAACGTATTCAAAGCGTCATGTAATACTTTCTTCCGGTAACCATACTCTTGTTCATCAAAAACTTTGCTATCGGGACGGGACTGAGCATCCTCGATAAAGTCTACCCAAGTCAACCCAGAATCATTGTCGACAGGGGAATCTACTGAAAAATCTCTTCGACTAAACCTGCTTTCCGCTATTCTCGCAGATTCCTCAGTAACTCCTATCTTCTTTGCAACGGTTTTTATTTCTTCATCAGATATAAATGATTCAATTCCTAGCAATTTTTTCAATTTTCTAAATCCGAAAAACAGTTTTTTGTGGCTTTTTGATGAACTTAATTTCACTATGGACCATGAGTTATAGATAAATTCTTGTATTTTTGCTTTTATCCACCATGCCGCATATGTGGAGAATCTATACCCAATGCTTGGATCAAAATGCTGTACGGCGTGCATAATTCCTAAATTTCCTTCTGCAACTAAGTCTGAAATTGCCAAACCATAACCGGAATATCCCTTAGCAATTTTAAATACCAATCTTAAATGGCTGTTTATTATTTTATTTAGAGCTTCTCGGTCTCCAGATTCCTTCCACCTTCTTGCCAACAAAAATTCTTCATCTTTTTCTAAGGTAGGAATATTTTTTATGCTGGAGATATAATCCGAAAAACTATCTTCATTATGTATAGAACGCGAACTCATGGAACTTTCAATTTCAACCCCCTGGAAAAGGATATCAAAAATTTAAAATAAAATAAAAATAATTTTGGCTCTAGACCATCATCTTTTTTGATTTTACTTTTTTGCAAAACATCTGAACATCTGATAATTTTATATACATATTTAACATAATCACAATTATTTTTTATAAATATATAACAACCACCGTAAATAATTTTCGCTTTTTCTATCTTTGATTTCTGTTTATAAGTTCCTTTAGATATTTTGCTTTTTTTATATAAGAATTTTCTTTTTTTCTATCCAGTTGAGAAAGACAAATATCCAACAATTGTTTTGCGATTAACAATTCTCCATTGATCAGTTTTTCTTGAGCCAACATAAAATTTGAAATTCCAATTTCATTCTTCTTTCCGTACGCTTTGGCTAATAATCTGAAAATATCGCTATCAAAATACGAATCATATTTAATACTTTCCAAAATCTGAATAGCCTTTTCTAAATTACGATTCGCTTCAATTAATACCTCTGCATAATCTTTTTTTATCAAAGGATTTAAATCTTTTTCATAAATTTGCTGGTAAATTTCAATTGATTTTTCCAATTTGCCCGATTCGTACAATAATTGCGCTAGGGGTTCTTTATAAAATATGTCATGGGGATTTTTTTCTATTAGTTTTTCTAAAATTGCCATAGCTTCGATCGTTTTACCGCAACGATGCAAATATATCGCACGGGAATATTCGTCTTTCGATGAATTCCTACCTTTCAAATATGCTCTTAGTTTTCGTAAAATCCTTGAATATTTCTCCACTAGATTTTTATCCTTTTTTGGGGAAAGTCTTTTATTGCGACTTTTGAGAGCAGCAATACGGGAATTTGCATCAGGATGAGACTTAACATATTCTGGAGTGAACTCTCCGCCATTTAGAATACTATCATTTTGAAAAGTCTGAAATACCGAAATCATGTAGTCCGAGCTGTATCCCAACTTTTCCATATATGAAGCTCCCAAATTATCCGCAGCAAACTCTTCCCCTCGACTATATCTGAGAAATAATCTTTCTTCCGCCATCAGATATCCTAGGCTTGCCGCAATTGCCTTATCTGAACCGGTGAGAATTGTGGCTAACAATCCTGCTAGCATTACTCCTGTTGCGCTTCGTTGTCTATTAAGAACTCCCGCCATTAATCGGTTAATGTGTCCCGCGGCGATGTGAGCGGTTTCATGAGAAAGCACAGCGATAACCTGGGCCGGATCCTTAAATTTCAGTAATAAACCCGAATTTATAAATATATATCCGTTCCCTATGGTAAAGGCGTTGATTTCATCGGAATTAACCACAAAAATTTTCGCAGATTTTTCTTTCAACCCAGCAACCTTAAAAATTGGCTTAACCATGTCAGTTAGCACGGTTTCTATTTCTGCGTCGCGAATTAATCTTATACCGAAACTGTTTTCGAATATGAACAAACTCACCAGGAAAATTTTTAAAAATTTCATTATTCAATCGCTTTTTCAATGTCATATTAACTTGATGAATTTCAGCTATCAAGTTATAAAAATTAGCTATTTTTCTGCGACTATATAACCTTTCCATTTTTGTGTTACAATCACAGCGATTTTTTATGAGGAAAAATGAAAAAAACATATCGCAATAGCATTTTTGTAAATCAGCACGAAATAAAAAGAAAGTTTATCATGGGAGGAAATCAGGGGCATGATTACAGCAATGTGACAGCCTATCCTCTTGAAATTTTAAAATCTGATTTTTCTGGATACGAAAATAAGAGCCCGTGCGCATATCATAGAAAGGCAGTACGATAATCGGAAATGACGTTTGGATCGGATTCGAGTCAGTGATAATGCCCGGAGTCCAAATTGCAGATGGAGCCGTTATCGCTTCCCGTTCAGTTGTCACCAAAAATGTCGGACCATATGAAATTTGGGGAGGAAATCCTGCTAATCTTATAAAGAAACGATTTTGTGAAGAAAAAATTCATGAACTTTTGAAATTAAAATGGTGGAACTGGAGTTTGCCAAAAATTTTGGAAAATATGGATATATTGCTTGCTCCTGTTGAATAAATCAATCGACTTTCAAAGCCCAGCTTCTTCAAGTTTTCAAAAATCTTCTCTGTTCAAAAGGATATACCCGACCGGAACAACAAGCAAAGTCAATAAAATTCCGCTGATTCCACCGAAAACTTCGACGATACCCAAATTCTGACGACTTACGCAACTGGCTCCCGTAGCGAGCATAAGAGGAATCGCTCCAGCTACAGTGGAAATCCCCGTCATCATGATCGGACGCAATCGCAATCGCGCTGCTTCGAGCAGAGCTTCCCTCATTTCCATGCCTGATTCTCTTAATTGGTTCGCGAACTCCACAATCAAAATACCGTGTTTCGAATTTAATCCGATCAACATGATTAATCCGATCTGGGAGTAAATATTCATTGTATACCCGAGGAAGTACAACGCCATCAGAGCCCCTAATCCTCCAAGCGGAACGCTCAGCATAACGATCAGCGGATGCTTAAAGCTCTCAAATTGCGAAGCCAAAGCTAAATACGAAATCAAAACAGCCAATGAAAAGATAAACAACATACTTCCATCGGATTCTTTGTAATCCTTGGACTGCCCGCGGTAAAACATCTGCGCGTACTCGGGAAGTTTTGTTTTTACCTTGGTTTCGACATAGTTTAAGACGTCGCTCATCGCGTATCCCGGACTGATATTTCCTGAAAAAGTTATACATCTTGTTCGATCATGACGCGCTAAAGATCGCGGAGTGCCCGATTCTTTTATTTCTATGAGATTGTCCAACGGTACTAGCAAATTGCTTTTCGATCGAACATAAATGTTTGAAACATCTCGCATGTCAGAACGACTTTCACGATCCGCCTGAAGAATAACATCGTATTCTCGCCCGCCGTCGATATAAGTCGTAACCTGTTTTGATCCGAGCATTGTTTCTAAGGTTGAACCAATGGTTTTTGCTGAAATGTTGAGATCCCCTGCTCTGTCCTTATCCACGTTTACGAAAAATTTTGGGGTAGTTTCTTTGTAGTTGCAATCAACATCGGAAATTCCCGGATATTTTTTTAGTTCTTCCAATACAATATTTTTCCACTGTGACAGCTCTTCATAGTCAGGACCTCCGACAACAAATTGTAAAGCATGAGAGCCGCTTGCTCCTATTCCCATCGGCAGAATCGGAGAAACGCTGACTCCGGTGATTTCACCCAAGATTTTCTTAAATTCCGCAGCAATTTCAAATGTAGATTTCCGTCTTTTTTCGGAATTAATGAATTCAATATTGATGTGTCCGGAATTTACCGCACCGTCTGCGTCTCCAAATCCCGGGACCGTCGTCGTAATATTTTTAGCAATTCCCTCATCCAATACTCCTTTAATCTTTTTCAAAATCTTTTGAGCATAATCTCTCATGATGTAATATCCAGCACCTTCTCGTGCTGAAATCTTCAAAAATATTGAATTTCGATCCTCTTTCGGTTCATATTCTCCAGGAAGAATCGTAAAAAACACACCAACAACCGCGACAATCGCAACAAAAGCTGTCACAACATATTTTTTGTAATTCAACAAGCTTATCAAAACATTTTGGTATAATTTTCCGCTTTTTTGAACGATATTTTCGACCCACATATTGAACTTATCGGCTTTATCAACAGTACGCAAAAATTTTGAGCATAGCATTGGAGTGAGAGTCAATGCAACAAAAGACGACAAACATACCGATGCTGACATGGCTACGGAAAATTCAGTAAACATCTTTCCCGTTTTTCCCGGAAGCATCGAAATCGGAAGAAACACTGATAACAAA
>CADARG010000030.1 GCA_902790255.1 uncultured Pseudomonadota bacterium
TACAAAATCAGAAGGTTAGTCGAAAACGCCTTTTTGCATCTGAAACGCTGGCGCGGAATCGCTACCAGATACTGCAAAAACCTGTCTTCATTCCTTGCTTCTGTTCAGATCAGATGCTTGGCTGTTTGGGGCAATATCTTGTGACGACAGAATCTAGGAATGTTTGAGAATAGAACAGAAGTATTCATTGGTTTTATATTGAAATAGTGGGATAAATGTATTACTCTGCATCGTGTGTTTGCGGACAGATGGCCGAGTGGTTGAAGGCACCGGTCTTGAAAACCGGCAAAGGGGCAACTCTTTCGCGAGTTCGAATCTCGCTCTGTCCGCCAGATCTATTATCATTATTAAAATTGGTCGGTTATGTGTTCGCCAGTGCAAATATAGCTTTCCGAGTTTGATTGAAAAGAGTACTCTCAATGATCTGGAATAGCGGGGGAAAACCGAAGACCTCCAAAATTCTACCTATTTTTATAATTTGATGAAACATTGAAATTTGAACTGGTAGCGGGAGAGGGACTTGAACCCCCGACACGCGGATTATGATTCCGCTGCTCTAACCAACTGAGCTATCCCGCCAAAACTTACTGCATAATATACTACAAAATTTTTAAAGTGAATACTGAAAAATACTTTATATTCGTTTACAATGGAAAAACGTTTTGGAGATATTTATGTTTAACGTAAAATTTTTAAACAGAATATTGGATAGGTTGTTTTCCGGTTACGATCCTGTGGAGTTAGCTAAGAGATCTGTTTCTCTGGGAGTAATGACTTCCGTTTTTTTGGTTTTCATAAAGTTTATTGCTTGGCGTGTTACGGGATCAATTTCGCTTCAGGCATCTATGACTGATTCTCTTTTGGATGCTTTGGTTTCCTTTTTGGTGTACCACGCTTTGAAATATTCTGACATAAAGTTCGATGACAATCATAATTTCGGACATGAAAAAGTAGAAGGAGTAGTTTCGATTTTTCAGTGTCTAATTATCTTTTATTCGGGAATTATGATTTTACATGAAGCGTATGAAGCGTGGAGCGATCCTAGGCCGATACAAAATACTATGATCGGTATAGCGATAATGTTAGTATCCACAGTCGCGGTATATCAGCTGATTTATTTTCAGAAATATGTGGCGAGAAAGACTAATTCAGTGCTGGTAAAAGGAGATTCTCTTCATTATTTATCGGATTTTTGTATGAATTTGGCTGTTATCGGGTCATTGTTGCTTTCAAATTTCTTTGCTCATGTAGATATTGTTTTCGGATCGGTTGTGGGAGTTTATGTTTTGTATAGCGCTTTTCAGGTTTTGAGAAATGCGTTGGTTGATCTTATGGATGAAGCATTGCCAAAAAGTATTCGCAACAAGATTATGAAAGAAATTCTTGCGGTTCCCGAGGTGAAAGAGATAAAGGTTTTACGAACGCGGTCCGCTGGAATGAAAAGACATATTGAAGCAGTTATTGGAGTAGATCGTGACATGTCTTTGAAAGGTGCTGACAATATCACGAAAAATGTTGAAAGAAATCTCTCAAAATTATTTGCGAAAGTTGATATTCTGATAAAAGCAGAGCCGAAAGGAAAGTAGTTATGAAAAAGTTTGGGTTATGGATTGTTGTTCCACTAGTGTTGCTTTGTGGATCGGATGTCGTTAAAGCAAAGGAATTAGTGTCTCCAGTTGTGGAAGAAACAAAAATACAAAAAGATGTCGAGAATTTTGTTCAGAATTTAGGAAATAAAGCTATTGAAATTATAAATAAGCCGGGTATTAGTAAAGGGCAAGTGCAAAAAGAATTTAAAGAACTTTTGCAAAATCATTTTGCGCTGAGGGATATAGCGCGCTATTCGTTAGGTAACTTTTACAGAGAGTTATCCAAAGAGGAGGAACAGGATTTTCTTCGATGCTTCGAAAATATGCTGGTTAAGGTGTATTCATCTAATTTTTCCGCATATAAAACTGCTAAGTTAGTTGTAACAGGGGGGAAGATTAAAACTACAAAAAAAGGAAAACAGCAAATACTTGTTTACTCAAACGTTGTTGTTCCAAATAAAGCAGATGTTAATGTGACGTGGTCAATTTTTTCCACTGAGGGGAGAAATCATAAAGTATATGATGTTATCATTGATAATGTTAGTATAAGTAGTTCTCAGCGTTCGGAGTTTAGAGGGAGTATTGTGAAGAATAGTCTTAAGAAGTTTTTGGAAAAATTTAAGAAGGACCACAGTAAAATTGAGGGAGAGGTGTGAGTAATGAAAGTGGATATAAAAATTTTGGATCATGGTAAAGGATTGGAATTGCCTCACTATGCGACTGAAGGAAGTGCTGGTGTAGACTTAAAAGCTGCAGTAGATGAGAATGTAGTTATACATCCGATGGAGAGAAAATTAATTCCGACAGGATTGTCTATGGCAATTCCTGAGAGTTATGAGGCTCAAATCAGGCCGAGGTCGGGGCTTGCCTTTAAGCATGGTATTACGGTTTTGAATACTCCAGGGACGATTGATAGCGATTATCGAGGAGAGGTTAAAGTTCTTTTGATTAATCTTGGAAAAGAAGATTTTATCGTAGAAAGAGGTATGAGAATTGCTCAGTTGGTCGTGGAAAAGTATGAAAAAGTTAAGTGGAATGTGGTAGAATCCCTCGACGATACTTCAAGAGCTGGAGGTGGATATGGATCTACGGGCGTTAAGTAGAGGAAGTTATTTTTTATATAGTTTGTTTTTCCTGATTGCAGGATGCGCAAGTTCCAAGCTTCCTGTTGAGGGAAAAAGTGCGGCAGAAGTCTACTCCGAAGCTGAAAATTTGCTAAAAAACGAGGATTTCGAAGACGCAGCTAAGAGGTTCAAGGATATAGAAACATATTTCCCTTATTCGGAAAAAGCAGGTACTGCGCAAGTTATGTCGGCATATTGCAATTTCAAAAATGGAAGTTATTTGGATGCCATTCGCGAATTGGATGTTTTTTTGAGATATCATCCAGCCAGTGAATTAGTTCCTTATGCAATGTATTTGAAAGCAGTAAGCAAATATATGACAGTATCGACTGCAGGGCGTGATTCAGCTCAAGCAAAAGATGCCAGAAAAGCTTTCATTGAATTAATAAACAGATTTCCAACTTGTAAATACGTTGAGGATAGCCAAAAGAAGATAATTATTTTAGACGATATTATTGCGGCACATGAAATGGTTATCGGTCGTTATTATCAGCAGAATAAAAATGGTCTTGCTGCACTAGGCAGATATAATTACGTTGTCAGCAGATTTCCTAATACCAAAAGTGCAGAAGAAGCGTTTTATCGTATAGTCGAATGTTGCAAAAATGAAGGGTTGCAGGAAGAGGCTAAAAATGCTGCATCAGTGTTGAAAGCAAGATTTCCAAAAGGAAATTGGACAAAGAAATTAGATCGACTAAAAAGATGATCTGTGGTTAATACTTTTGTAAGGAATATGTGGTATGTATATAAATGAAAGAGAGATAGAAGAAGAAAGATACAGTGTAGAGGATACTATTGTGCCTTATTCGAATATAGAAATAACTCATGCGAATGATAACAAACCTCCGTTTAAGGTTGTGTTTAAGAAAGCGATAGTTTGGCTTTTAATTATCGGGATGGTTGCAGGATTGTTCTTCTTTTAATGATTTATTAGTCATTATTTGTTGAGAGTTTGTTCATTTCGTCGATTTCTGTTTTTGTTAATTTGGGTTCAAGAAGTTTAAACATTGAAGTATAGGCTTTTATGTATCCCGTATTTATTCCTCCTTTTTGAAAAATAATATTGTTAATATCAGTGTGTATATTTTTCGTAAGCTTCAGGAGTTTTTTTGCTCCTCTTTTGTTTATTAAATATCCGTATAAACCATAAACTCGGTTAGTTTTTTGAATTCGGGCAACGTAGGGATGTCCTTTGACTTCATCTATGTCTCTGAAAATATCTCCCACCGGAATAAAACATCCATATTTGTTATTTTCCCGACCTATCACTAAAAAAGCTATATCCCAGTCTTCAGGGAGATCCTTTATATATTTTTGCAAATTTTTTTTAAATCCTTTCTCAAACCGTACGTTATCTTCAAGAATTATAGCTTGCGATTCTTCGCCATCTGCAAGTTTTTTCCAAACATTTCTATGTTTTTCTATTTTTGAATATGCTTTTGTAGTAGATTCGTTGCACGTTATGCCTAAGGATTGCAATTCCAATATTATCTGGTTGTAGGATTTTTGGTTATCGCTTGAGTTAACAATATATACTTTTTCATCAAACTTCGGACTAAAAAATTCGGATAAGTCTTCGAAGAAGTTACACCCAGATAGTATGAAAAATAAAAAACAAACTATTTTCTTCATTTTTTATTACCCTTCTTTCTGTTAAAAATCACTGAATTGTATAAACTTCCAGTTAGTAATTTTTTCTTTGATATATACAATTTTAATCCTGAAAACATCATAGATGCGTCGATGGGAACGTGTATATACTTAGTTTTTTTTAGTAATTTTTCTGCGGAATCATATGTTATTACATATGCATGAGTACTAGTGATATTTTTATTATCGGATTTTATTTTTGCATAATACGGTGATGGTGTGTTTGAAAATTTACTGAGCCAGAAATCTGGAGGGAAAAATTTCGTATCACTCAATTCATGCGGACGTACTGCGATATCAAGATAAAATAGGTCGAAATCGTTGGGTAAATTATTCAGTGTCTCTGATAATTTTTGATTAAAGTTGTTTTCTAACGTAATATCGTCTTCAAAAACAATCGCTCTTTTGTATTTATGTTTCACAATATCTGTCCACACGGCGCGATGACTCATAGCGCATCCCAGCTCGCCGACATTTAACAAACATTTATCAGTTAAATAGTAGAATTCTGCATCTTCATAAAGAGGTTTATAACTTATCTTCAATGTAGCCCCTCGATAATATCCATTAGGTGGCCCTATTTTCTGCCACTGAATGGTTTGTTTTCTTCCTTCATCTCTCACGTTTATCAATTTACCATCTACCGCAGAAAATCTTTCGTGTTTCAAGTTAAAATTATCTAATTGTTTTTTTACAAGGGCATATCGTTCCGGAGTGCGATCCAAAGATATTACGTATATTTTGTCATACAATTTTGCTGAGCCCGATTTGAATGATCTGATATGCCCATTTGGAGTATCTTTTGTTTGAATTTGTTGAGATCCTAATAATTCTTTTGCCGTCGCGTAACCGGATCCTAAAAATAATATCGTAAAGAGCGGAAAAATTATTCTTGATAGAGTTTTTTCGTTCATTTTTTTTTTTTTTTTTTTTGTGTGAATTGCTTATACAAATTTGGTTCTTCATTTTTGATCATTTTCGTTACACAAAACCTCCGCAAAACCAATATTTTCACACATTAGTTAACGAAAGGTAAATAATATTCCCTAAAACTACAGAAATATAAATTCAAAGAGAATCGTTCATTCTCAAAATAAACTTTAAAACCTTTGGAGTTTTTCCTATACTCAATGTATCGCATTTAGGTAGTACTATGGAAGATAACCTCCTTTATTATAAAGCTTTGAAAGATTCGACTCCCATGATGTCTCAATACGTGGCAGCGAAATCCGAGTGCCAAGATTGCTTGCTCCTGTTTCGACTAGGAGATTTTTACGAATTATTTTTTGAGGATGCAAAAATTGCTTCATCTGCATTGAATATAGTGTTAACCCACAGAGGTAAGGTAAAAGGGGAAGATATTCCCATGTGCGGAATTCCCGTCGCCACCATAGACAATTATGTTAGCAGATTAATAAAAGCAGGGTATAAAGTCGCGGTTTGCGAACAATTGGAAAATCCAAAGGACGCAAAAAAAAGAGGGTATAAGGCTGTTGTAAAAAGAGCAATTACGAGGATTATCTCCGCAGGAACTTTGGTAGAAGACAACCTTCTTACATATAACAAAAATAACTATCTGATGTCGTTGGTTCCCGTATGCAAGAAGAAAAAAGATAAAATTGACCAAATAAGCTTTGCATTGATTGATATTTCCACAGGTGAGTTTTTAGTGAATACCGTAGATTATTCGGAAATTAGTTCTGTGTTGGAAAATTACTCTCCAAAAGAGATTTTAATGTCCTCTGAATTCAAAGATTTCGCAAAATACGTTAATAAGTTTACAAATGCGAGTATTACGAAATTACCATCATCTAAATTCAATTCCAAAATCGAGAAGGCTCGGCTGGAAAAGTATTTTAATGTCTCAACTTTAGACAGTTTCGAGTTGGGGTGCGATGCCGAATTTGCTTGCTGTGGGTCAGTTCTGGAATATTTGATCATAACTCAGAAGGATAATTTAAAAGTTCTTCCGATTCCGAAGAAAATTCTGATGAACAATTATCTTGTTATCGATTCGGATACTAGCAAAAGTTTAGAAATCATGAGTACAAATGGCTCAGAATCGAAATATACGCTGATTCAGGTGTTGGATAAAACGAAAACAGCTTTTGGGGCCAGAATGTTAGCTTCTCGCGTTGCTATGCCGATAGTCGATATTGATGTACTGAAAAAGAGGCAGGAATGCATAAAATTCTTTATCGAAAATAAAGGGTTATTAAGTAATCTTCGGGAAATTTTAGCTCAGTGTCCCGATTTTGAGAGATCTATAAATAGAATAAGGTTCAATAAATTTTCGCCAAAAGATATGGAAAATGTTCGGGATGCGTTGATTGTGAGCGAACAAATAAGGAAAATGGTGTCCGGGAAAAATATTCCGTATGAAGGAAGTTTTGATTTTGAATCCTTCCACGATTTTTCCGATTTGAGAGATCATTTAAAGAGTTCGCTGGTGGAGAAATTCCAACAAAACGGAGAATTGATAGCTGAAGGATATTCTCAAGAGTTGGACAAGCTGAGATACATGAAAAATCACAGTGAAGATCTCATAATGCAACTGCAGGACAAATATATATATCGGACAGGAATAAATACCTTAAAAATACGAAATAACGCTATAATCGGTTGGTATATCGAAATTCCTCTCTCTCAAAAAAGTAAAATACTACCTGAATTTATGCATAGACAGACTTTGGTAAGCAATATTCGATATACCACCGATGAAATGCTTGAGTTACAAGATAAAGTATTGAAAGCTTCTGAAGATTTTACCCAGTTAGAGCGTTCGATATATAACGAATTGGTCGAGATAGTTTTACAAAATTATGAAGTGATTTCTGAAACTATAAAACTTCTGGCTTTGTTGGATATTTATACGAATCTTGCGCTGATTGCTACGGAACGCAACTATATATGTCCTGAGATAGTGACCGATCCAGTGTTGGATATAGAAAACGGTCGACATCCAGTGTTGGAACTTCTGCAGAATGATTTTACTGGCAATGATTGCGATTTAACCCCTGATTCTCGAGTTTGTTTGCTGACTGGTCCGAATATGGCGGGAAAAAGTACTTATTTGAGACAAAATGCATTGCTCATTGTAATGGCCCAAATCGGAAGCTTTATACCGGCGAAAAAAGCAAAAATAGGAATTGTCGACAGATTATTTTCTCGTATAGGGGCATCTGACGATTTGGCTCGTGGGCGATCAACTTTTATGGTCGAGATGATTGAGACGGCGACGATCTTGAATCAAGCGACCGAACGTTCTTTTGTTATTTTGGATGAGGTCGGAAGGGGTACATCTACTTACGATGGTTTATCTATCGCATGGGCAGTGATAGAAAGTCTTTACAAAAATAATAAATGTCGAGTGCTATCCGCTACTCATTACAGAGAACTTACCACTCTAAGTGAAAAGTTTAGCAACATAAAATGTAAAACTTTAAAAGTTCAAGAGTGGGAGGGAAAGGTGATTTTTTATCACAGGATCATTGATGGAATTGCAGATAAGTCGTACGGTATACATGTTGCTAGTTTGGCAGGAGTTCCGAAGAATGTGATTAGACGGGCAAAAGATCTTCTTGCCAAATTGGAATCCAAAAATGGTACCAAAAATTTATCGATTGAACCTTCTGATCAGATAGAGTTGAATTATACGCAGATTTCTCCGGTGGAAGAAAAATTAAAAAATCTGAATTTGAATGAATTGACACCTTTAGATGCATTTAGTCTGCTTGTTGATTTAAAAAAAATGATAGATTAACCTTTTTTTAATATTTTTATCTTAAGATCTAATCGGAGTTAGGAGATTAGCGATGGATAAAACAGTAAAAGTCACCTTCATAGTCGGACTATTTGTTTCTCTGGTGTTTCTGTATGGATTCAAAACCGTAAGCAGAGCGATAAGGAGTAATGGTCAACGTATCAGTATTTTAACGTCAGGTTCAGCTGAAAAGATGGTAAAATCTGACATAGTTGAAGTAAAAATAGTGATTAAGAATAAAGATGAAGATTTTTCGAAGCTTAACGAAAAAAGAATCGCTGATAAACAGCAAGTTTTGGATTTCTTGAAAACCTGTGGATTGGATGAGAAAGATATTATTTCGGTAAACATAAAGACTGAAAATAGAGGTGAAAGAGAGAATGCTTGGGGAGGTGTAAAAATTTCTCACAAAGAGCAGGCTTTTGCGGCTGAAGATACTATTTTCATTCGCACCAAAAATTTTGAAAGTGTGGATAAAATGAAGAATCAGATTATGCAGTTGGCGTCAAAAGGTTTGATTATTTCCTATAACTGTATCTACAAGATATTAAATTTGGATAGTGTCAAAGCTGAGTTGATGGCAGAAGCCGCAAAAAACGCGGAAAAAGACGCAAAAGTTTTGCTGGCGCCGTTTAACAAAAAAGTTAAAAAAGTTCTTTCGATACATGGTTCATCTGAACCATCGATTATGGAAGAAACAGCAGGTAGTAGCTGGGAGACCTATTATCCATATTCAATCGATGGAGAAAGTTCTTTAATGAAAAAAGTTAAACTGAGCGTTTCAGCGAATTTCTCTTACGAATAAAATATTTATTGATTATTGCTCATGGAAGGCTTCGATTTGGTCGAGGCTTTCCTTCTTTCTGGATGCTTTCTAAAATACTACTTAGACGAGATGGACACAATGCAGCGCGTTTCGGGTTGTTTGATTTTATCCAGAATTTGTTGATAATTCTCTTTTGAACAATTCGAAAACGGCATATACAAAAAATTTAGGGAATCATGTATGGATCGCAATGACTTGATTTTTTGTTTTTTTATGAAATAAATTTTAGATAATTCTAAATTTTTCAATTGCGATATATCTAGATTTGAGAGAAAATTCTTTAGCTTTTTTGTATACTTACCCGCGTCTTTTTTATCTACAAAGGATGTTAAAATTAATACAGTGGAAAGGTTTCGATCATTTATTGTGTAAAAGAAATTCATTGGAAACTTACCCTTCAAAAATTCTCCATTGTCCTCGTTAAATAGTGCATCCGTAATAATGAAAAGCGCAGCTTTTTCTAATTTAGAAAGATTATCGAAGCGTATTCCTGCCGTTATTCCACAAATATCTCTTATATTATCATTTGAAATTTCTTCATCAGAGCTATCTACTGCGATATTCTTTAAATCAGAAATTTTTTGTTGATTCGATTTTTTAGGCAGGAATTTTGAAAGTTCTTCATTCAGAATTTCTAATTTCTCTTCAGAATAATTTCCTGCATAATAAATATTAAGGTTATCTAAAGTAAAGTTATCTTTTAAAAAATTATAGATATCATCTAAAGTAATAGTGGTGATCGCAACAGAAGAACCTGTGCAATTTTTTCCATATGTGTGATTTAGGTATAATTTTTGATATAGCCGATCAATTAAAATTTCGTTGGGAAGGGAATTTTCTCTGTTTATCTGAGTAGGAAAAAATTCTTTAGCGAAGATTAAATCGTTTTCTGAAAATTTTGTGTTTAATCCCGAGAGTAAAAATTTTACGGCGGGCTCGAATTGATTTTCTATTATACTAAACGAGATTAAAAAATCGTCACTTGTTCCTTTCAACAAAAAATTTGAGATACCTAACTGTTGAATTTTTTCCTCAGTTTCTTCTGCAGACAATTCTCCGATTTTCCGGAATAATAGTTTTGATATCAGTGGCGATATACCGTGTTGATCGTCCGAATTATGTAACACTCCCGCATTTTTGAATTTTAAGGTTATATATATTTGTTTACTGTTCGGTTCATTAAAAACAATAGTTTCGCAAGGAGTTTTTAGATGAATAAAAGAGGAATGTTTCCTAATCTTTTTATCATAAATCTGAAAAGCCGAAAAAATTATAAAAATAGTAAATGCGATGGCTAAAATTTTTTTCATACTAATTTTCCGTCTTGTACTGTGTGGAGATTTTTGCAACGAAGTTGTTTGTTATAACTTGTTCCATAAAGTTTCTAATATCATCCGATGATATATTTAATATTTCTTCGGAAGTAGGATTTTGTGTTTTTGAAGGCAAGATATAACGGTTTTTGATTATTTGATACTTTGCATGAATGTCTTCACCAACATTAATTTCCGAAAATTTCTTAAGTTTTGATATTAATTCTAATTTTTTATGAGAAAACTTTGTTTTTTGGATGTAAGAAAAGAAATTTTTCAAATTAATCTCAAAGGATTTTTTTGACACATCTGCTTTTAACTTAAAACCAAGTAAAAAAAGATCATATTTCGCTAAATTTGTTAATAAGAAATTATCAATTAATAGCGAATATTTTTTGAAATAATTGAATATTTCATGACTCAATATTGCAAAAATTGCATTTTGCTTTTTTTTCAGGTCAGGGTTTTTAGTTTGATACATATAATACAAAGAGCGTCCCAAAAATTTACTTCTTGCTTCGACAGTTCGTTCCGAAAAATTGAGAGATGTAATTGTATTTAATGAGTTGTCCATATATGTATTTACGTCTTTAGGTGAGGGGTGTTTTAAATGAAGTTTTTTTATAAGTTGTTTTTCATCTAATTTTCCGCAGATAATTATATTTAGATGGGTTTTTTCGTATTTATTCAAAGAATTTTTTAAATCACTCTCTGCAATGTAATCCAATGTTGATTCATTAAAAATGTATTTGTGGTCTATTCCTACGTAAATTTCATTATCAACAAAATTTGTCTGAAAATAATCTGACAATTTATGTCGGATTTTTATTTTATTTTTTATTAGTAAAAAATCGGTTACTTCGGTTTTGTTATCCAATATGATTTTTATGATATTAGGAATCTGTTCATTTGATACAATCGCGCTAGCTTCTGAAAAATCATCATATATTCTAAAAACGACGTCAGTTCCCAATTTTTTTGCAGATTTTTTCGACGTTTCACTAAAAAATATTTTTTCTATTATCTCCGCTTCGCAAATATTTTTTAACTGATTCAGTCCGACGGAATAAAATACTCCGACCTTTGCGATCGGGAGAAAGAAATCATCGCAAATGATTACACGTATATTATTTAGTTTGTATTCTTTTATCGAAGCTAATGAACTTTGAAAGCATAAAAACAAAGAAGTAATTAGAGAAAATAACAAAAATTTCACTCGTTTCCTCCCATAATGACGATAGGAATGTTTTCTTCATCAAGAATTTGATTGGCCAGCGAATTTACCTGATCCAAAGTTACTGCATCTATTCCGCGTAAAACCTCCTCTAAGGCATCTGTAGAGTGTCCTTGCAACTTTTTCATTATGTAGAAGTAGCATAGATCTCCAGATGTCCTTAAATTTACAAGGAATTGCCCCTTTATGTTATTTTTCGCAAAATCGAGTTCTTTTGGAGAAATTCCTTTTTCTTTCAAATTCTTTAGCAAGGACTCGATGTTATCGATAGCTGCGGTCGTATTGCTGTTCGAGGTTTGCAACAGGCCTATCTCAAAACAAGAATGTTTCTTTTCGATCTTATTTACGCCTCCGTAGTAGATAAGTCCCAGTTCTGACCGAAGTTTTTTCATAATATGGCTCTTAAAGCTGCCACCTCCGAGTATCAAATATAAGATGGACGCAGCAAACTTTTGATCGGAATTTTTTAATATGTTGGGTAATGCAAAAACTATATAACTTTGCGGACCTTCGATATGATATTTTTTGTTAAAATTTTCTAATGTCGGTTCTATATCGGGAATATTATCTTGCGCTTTCTTTCCCTTTGGAATTGAATATAAAATTCGGTCAGCTAATTTTATAGCTTCTTTTTCTGATATATCTCCGAAAATACACAGCTCGACATTGCTTCGCACAATGTATTTTTTGTGAAATGATTTCAGATCGGCATCATTTAATTTCAGAACATTCTCAGGAGCAGCGATGCTATTTCCATAGGGATGATTTTTGAACAGAAGTTTTGGAAACAAGACACTCTTGCACCACTGTATGGGATTGACCTGATAATTTTCTAACCTATAAGAGATGGCATTTTTTATTTTCTCGATTTCCGCTTTTGGAAACTTAGGAGAACTAAAAAAGGTTTGTATCAAACTGACAGTTTCGGCGGAAACGATTTTGGGATATTTAAAGAAGAACAAGACATTATCAGAATCGCTGTGACCATGGAATATTGCCGAAATATCTTCTGTTTTTTCCTGAAATTTTTCCTTAGAATAACTTCCGCAACCGCAAAAAATAGCGCTTACAAATAAATTTGGGACAGAAGTTTTTGTTTTTTCCATATGTGCTGAACCGCAGTTTTTAAAAGCGACGGCAATATTAATCAATGGATCGCTGTTGTCACGAGAATACCAAAATTTTATACCGTACGAGCAGGTCAACTCTTTCACTTCTGCCATGGAAATTCCCGATATTAAAAACAAGATTGCGGATAAAATTTTTCTAATCACGATCATATCCTTTCGGTAAAGTTTTCGTAACAGATATCGGAGATGTCGAGAATACTTCTTTCAATACATCATTGCATTCTTTTACAGTTATCGATTGTATCGTATCATCCAGAGATAAAATTTCTTTCACGGACAATTTCGACATCAAATTCCAGCCAAAATATTCTGCAATCTGTTGTACATCCTGTTTTTTATATGCAAGAGAAATGAGTTTCCTCTTTTTTACCTTTTTCAAATCGCTCTCGCTTATACAATTAGCTAATATTTTCTTTTTCAAATAAGGCCACGCGATTTCAACTTTATCCAAATTATCAATTGAGGTTGCATGGAAGGTTATACCCAAAATATCGAACTGATAAACGGAATCTGTATATGAAAAATTCACACCTGAAATAATATTGCTCATTTGTTTTAGAATAGTTTCTGTGAAAGAGGTAGGTTGTCCCAATATTTCTAAAGCTAAGCTTAACGCAAGGGATTTTCTCAAATTACTTTTCGATAAAAACGGAACTTTCAATACATATGTTATCGTCGAAGAAGGACCGTTTTCAGTAGATCGGTACTCAATCAATTTTTTGTTGGATTCTTTATTGTTTAAGGAGGATATTTTGGGCGAATCTCCCGGAGAAACGGTACCAAAATATTTTTTAATGAGTTTTTTTGCTGACTCCTTTTCAAAATCTCCTACCAAAATCAGAATGGCATTGTTCGGAGTTATCCACTTTTTGTAAAATGCTTGCAGGTCCTCTACCTCTATGGATTCTATCTCGTGTTTCCAGCCGATTACCTCAATACCTCCAATTTGTCGATTAAAAATATTGGATAAAACTATTTCTCCGTATCTTCCTTGGACATCTGCGTCTACTCTCATTCCTCTTTCTTCTAAAATAGCTTTTTTTTCGTTTTGAAAAACCTTATCTTCAATTTCCAAACTCTGCATTCGCTTAGATTCGAAAAATAAAACTTTTTCGAGGAAATCTTTCGGAAATATTTCATAGAAACAAATTGTGTTAACGGATGTGAAAGCATTATTTTCCGCTCCGATTTCTTCCAGGTAATTACTGAACTCACGTTTGTGATTTTCGTAAGCTAGATGTTCGAGAAAATGCGCCGCTCCGGATTTCGAAAGCATGTCACACTTAGAACCGCATTTGTACCAGATCGAAAGAGAGATAATGGGAACAGATTTCTTTTCTATCATTATCACATTCATTCCGTTTTTCAGCGAAAATTCATCCACTTTAAAATTGGCATTCGCTGTAAATATTAAAAAAACGAAAAAAAGTAACAACTTTCTCAAAATTTTCCCCAAAATTTTTGATCAAATATGTCGCATTATACTAATTGATTATAGAAAATTACAACAATTCTATTCTGAAGAGACATATGTTCTTAGTGATTAAATATCTGAAACAAAAAAAACCGCCCGAAGGCGGTCTTTATAACTAAAATCAAAAATGGTAATTAAGCCATTAATTTAGCAAGAGAAGCCAAGAGCAAAATTGCGACAATGTTCGTAATTTTGATCATAGGATTAATTGCCGGACCCGCTGTATCCTTGTAAGGATCTCCGACGGTGTCTCCGGTGACAGCTGCCTTATGAGCTTCTGATCCTTTGCCTCCGAAATTTCCATCTTCGATGTATTTTTTCGCATTATCCCATGCTCCACCTCCGGAAGTCATAGAAATAGCTAAGAACAGACCCGTCAAAATGGTTCCCAAAAGCATAGCCCCGACACTAATCAATCCTGCTTCATGCCCGGCGACAACTCCGATTGCGAAATACAGAATTATTGGAGCTAGTACTGGCAAAAGAGATGGAAGAATCATTTCTTTGATTGCCTCTCGAGTCAAAATGTCGACAGCTGCCTTGTAATCCGGCTTAGCTTTTCCGGTCATGATGCCCTTAATAGTCTTGAATTGACGACGTACTTCCATGACGATTGCGCCACCGGCTCTTCCGACAGCCATCATTCCGCATGCACCAAAAAGATAAGGCAATAAACCTCCACAAATTAAGCCGATAACCACATAGGGATTACCTAAATCAAAGTGTATATTCAAATTCTTAAAATAGAACTCGATATCTTGGGTGTAAGCAGAGAATAAGACCAAAGATGCCAAACCTGCTGACCCGATTGCATACCCTTTTGTTACAGCTTTTGTCGTGTTTCCGACTGCATCCAACTTATCAGTAACGTTACGAATATTTTCAGGAAGTCCTGACATCTCTGCGATGCCACCGGCGTTATCTGTTACTGGACCATATGCATCCAGAGTAACAATAATTCCTGCCAAGGCAAGCATAGAAGTTGCAGAGATTGCGATTCCATAGAGTCCTGCGCTCAAATATGATACCAGAATTCCCGCACAAATTATTAAAGCAGGGATTGCAGTTGCTTCCATCGAGATGGCCAAACCTTGTATAATGTTTGTCCCATGCCCTGTAGTAGAAGCTTTAGCAATACTGATAACAGGTCTGTAAGAGTAAGAGGTATAGTATTCAGTAATAAACACTAAAAGTAAGGTGATAACCAATCCAACCATTGCAGATGTCAAAATATCAGATCCTGTAAAGGCCAAACTTCCAATGTTATAAACATTCCCCAGACTTCCGAGCATTTTTTTCGTAACCACGTAAATGAAAACGATGGAAAAACCAATTGTAGCGAACAGTCCTTTGTACAAAGCATGCATAACTTTTCCGTTTTTCCCAAGTGCGACGAAGTATGTTCCGAATACTGATCCCAGAATGCAAACACCGGAAATTACCAGAGGATAGAGCATGAACAAGTCTTTAACTGGACCTGTGAAGAAAATTCCCGCTAAAACCATTGTTGCCGCAATTGTCACAACATAGGTTTCAAATAAATCAGCTGCCATACCTGCACAGTCTCCTACATTGTCTCCAACGTTATCCGCAATAACTGCAGGGTTTCTCGGGTCATCCTCAGGAATTCCAGCTTCAACCTTTCCGACTAAATCTGCTCCGACATCTGCTCCTTTTGTAAAAATCCCTCCGCCAAGACGTGCGAAAATCGAGATCAAAGAAGCGCCGAATCCCATAGCTATCAGCGACTCGGAAATCAGTCTTTCATCCGACAAAAATACTCTCAAATAAAAAAAGTAGAGGGAAATACCCAGCAATCCCAATCCTACGACCAAGAATCCGGTAACAGATCCTGATTTGTAAGCGACTGACAATGCATAATGAATTCCTTTTTTTGCGGCTTCGGTAGTACGAACATTTGCTCTGACAGAAATGTTCATGCCGATATAACC
>CADARG010000031.1 GCA_902790255.1 uncultured Pseudomonadota bacterium
AACCGTCTTATAGTTGAGTCCGAGCCTCTCCGACAGTGCTTTCACGCTCTCCTTACTATTTTGTATCTCTCGACGCACCGCCTCCGTCGTGCGGGCGCAACCGTGTAATACCTGTCCCATAACGCCTCCTTTTCTTTACATTTTAGCTTATATTTTTCTTCCCTACAATATGGGACGAAACATCTAGTCTCTATGTAAAAAAATAACAACTTATTAGTTGCAACTCATTAACGCAAAAAACTCCCATGAAGGGAGTTTTTACGGACAGTAATTATAATACTATCTTTTACTCGCAGTACTACTAGTGCTATCCTTTCTTGTTACGGTTTCAGTAGCACTACTGCTTACAGTGTTTACAGCTGTATAAATCTCTTTGAACCTGGCAAGAAGTTTAGATACTTTAACCTCACCGTTATTTAGAGACAAAAACTTAGGATCAAATTCAGTATACTGAGCCGTAGCTCCTCCATCTTCTTTTAATCCCTCAGCAGAAGAATATGTTGCTCCGGCCACTTTAACTTTAACATCTTTTTGTGCTAACATCTGCAGCGAAAAAGTTATATTTCTGACGGTGTCTCTTAATTGACTTCCGTGAGTTTTCCAAAAAGACTTAGCTTCTTTTAACCCTTTCACACTTGATCCGAACGCATCTGCAGCCTGTGAGGCGGTGTCTACTTTTTTATCAATGCTTTTTTCTTTATCCACACTCATTATAGCCCCAGTGAATTTGGCTATTTTTTTTAAAGCACTAACCGCATTGTTCAAATCCTTCTTGTTTCCTTTGTAAGCAGAATTTTTAGCCCACTGCGAAAATGCATCCACCAATCCCACAATTGAGGTGTTCACATGACTAATTGGTCCAGCAAAACACTCTCCCATTTGTGTTTTTAAGATCGTTTCAGTCGCGGCATCTTTTGCATTTACGTCTGTTGTTACACACGCTGCTGCTAATATAGCACTTAATAGTAGTTTCTTCATATTTCCTCCAATTTAACTATTAACATTTAAAAAAAAAAAAAAACAAAGCTGGTTACTTGTTTTTATTGCCTTTGAGTTATGTTATCCGTGCTGTTGAACTGTTCATCTAAAAATGTTAGAAATTTCGGGAGAGTTCGGAGGGTGATCTTGAAAAAAGTTGGCATTATTGGTGGAGGATGTTACGGAACCGCTTTAGCAGAATGTTTTAGTAAGGTGTCGGAAGAAGTTGTTGTCGTTGAGAAAAATTCTCAGATAGTTGAGTCTGTTAATCAAAATCATGAGAACTTAATATCATTGCCGGGGATTATTCTTGCCAATAATATTACCTATGCAAGCGATGATGATCATTTATATGATGCTCAGATAATTTTTTTGGCGGTGCCGACAAAGTTTGTGAAGAAAGCGTGTGAATATGTGAAGAATCCTGCGGTGCCAGTTGTTTTATGTTCCAAAGGATTTGATTTGGAAAACAAACGATTGTTGTCCGATCTAGCTGAAGATCATTTGTCAAATGAAGTTTTTGTTTTGTCAGGGCCTTCATTTGCGGCGGAAATTTCTCGAAATCTTCCAGCAAAGGTTAATTTAGCCGGAAAAGATTTTAAGAAAAGCATCGAACTTTCCGAAAATTTGAGTTCAAAGAATTTTAAAATAGAGCCAATTGAGGACATGATCGGATTGCAAATTGCAGGATCTCTGAAAAATGTTTTGGCGATAGGTTGCGGAGTTTTGCATGGAAAAAATCTCGGGCACAGCGCTGTTGTACGATTTATGGTTGAGGGGATCCAAGAGATGACAAAAATAGCCGAATCTTTTGGTGGTTGTGCGAAAACTTTTACAAAAATAGGTGCGCTAGGAGATGTTATTTTAACGTGTTCAAGTTTGCAGTCTCGCAACATGTCTTTTGGAAAATTTCTTGCTGATGGGGGTACTTTACAAACCTGGAGTGGAGCACTGGTGGAGGGAGTTTTTGCTGCAAAATTTATTCCAGATTTGCGCTGTTCCACAAAAATTTTCATAAAAATCTACCAAGTTATCCATGGATTAATCAGGGTGGAAGAGTTTGTGGAGTCGGTATTTGAGTAATTTTTCGTGATGAAGAGATGATATCTTCGAGCAGAAAGGCTCAACATAGGACATTGGTTCTTTAATCGAAAAAGTTGAGTTTAAAGTTTGAGAAAATCTTGATATCATTGATTGTGTAGCCAAGATGGAAAACATGATAAAAGTATTATCTCAGAATCTGATTAATCAAATTGCAGCAGGAGAGGTGATAGAGCGTCCTGCGTCGGTTATAAAGGAATTGGTTGAAAATTCCATAGATGCGGGGGCAACAAATGTTGAAATCAGGCTTGAGGACGCTGGAAAAAGTTTGATTTCCGTCAGTGACAATGGCTCTGGCATGGATAAGGATTCGTTAAGTCTCTGCATCTTGAGTCATGCTACGTCAAAATTGTCTGATGAAAATTTGTTTGATATTCATACTTTCGGATTTCGCGGAGAGGCTTTGCCGTCTATGGTGTCTATTGCTCGAGTTTCGATTATTTCCTCAAACAATGACAATGGAGAGGCCTGGCGTCTTAATACTGAAGGGAAAGGGAATCTTGAGTTGGAGCCTGATTCCAGAGAAAAAGGAACAACTGTTACGGTGAGGGATTTGTTCTATGCAACGCCTGCACGTCTTAAATTTTTGAAATCAGATGCTTCTGAAAATGAGGCTTGCCGTCAGGCTTTGAAGCGTATAGCTCTGTCTTTTAAGCATGTTTCGGTTTCTTTGTACGATAAGGACAAACAGAAATTATTATATGAAGCTACCGATAATTTGTTTCAAAGAATCAAGGATGTTTTTGGAGAAGAGTTTGCTGAGAATCTTTTTGAGGTAAAGATCGAAAAGGGAAAATATTCCCTTTACGGGTTTATCGGAGTACCAACTTTCAACAAGCCGTCCTCCAGCTATCAATATTTTTTCGTCAATAATAGATTCGTAAAGGATAAGATTTTTTCTTTGGCTTTGAGATCGGCTTATTCAGGACTGATTCATCCTGGGAGGTTTCCTGTTGCGATATTGTTTTTGGATATGCCTTACGATGAAGTTGATGTCAATGCTCATCCAGCAAAAACGGAAATAAGATTCAAGGAAAGTGAAATGGTGCGAGGTTTTTTGATTTCTGCATTAAAAAAATTAATCTCCGCTTATGGTTCTTCCCGACCTTCTACAGAAATTGTAAATGATATACTTAATCAAAAAAATGAGATGAAATCGAATGGTTCAACCATTGGATTTTCCGAAACTTATGCAGGCGTATCTGATACGAGCTTGAGAGATTCCAGTACGGTGCCAACTTGGAATATCGTTCCAAATCAGAGGATTCCCAAAAAACAGGAAATTTCCTCACGATGTTTCTCGAATTATGAGAACAAACAGAGGGTGTATAATTCAGGGATATTTGCTCTTCAAAAAAATAGAAATCTTCCAGAGCAAGATATAGATTCACAACAGCAAATATCTAAGCTTGATGTTATTGAGAATCCGTCTTCTAAGATTTTTGAAAAAACAGGTAAAAGCTCAGAGAATAAAATTCGTTTTGGTACAGCTCTTTGTCAAATTGCGAATACGTACATAATTGCCGCAGATGATGATAACTTAATCTTGATAGATCAACATGCAGTGGCGGAAAGAATTACATTGGAAAAGCTGAAAAAAAACACTAAGTTAGATTCTCAGGATTTGCTTTTGCCGGAAGTATGTCCTTTATCTGAAATTCAAGTTGAGTTATTCGAAAAAAATGCAGATTTGATTGCCAAATTTGGGATAATATACGAAAAATTGTCTTCAGATGTGATTATGGTTAATGCCCTGCCAGCGATTTTAGGAAGTTGTGAAGCGAAGCCTTTAATAGCAGACATTGCGGATGAGTTAGAGCAAATGGGGGATATTTATTCGTTGGAGAAAAAAATTCATCTGATTTTGTCGACTATTTCATGTCATGGAAGTTTGAGGGCAGGGCGGAAGTTATCCATTAATGAGATGAATTCTCTGTTGCGCCAAATGGAATCTACTGAAAACATAGCTCAGTGTTGTCATGGAAGACCATCATTTGTTGTGTTAACTACACAAAATTTAAATAAATTTTTTGAAAGGTCTTGATAAGTTATCAAAATGTCATTATATACAATTCTACAATGGTGATGATATAATACAGATTCCGGATTGTTATAGGAAGAAGGCAATTATGATAGAAAAAATTCGCTTGCAGCCCTTGGTCTCTCTCAAAAATGAGTTTGTTGTGGGGTATGAAGCTTTGTACAGAAAGGAAGTTTTATCAGAATTTCCGAGTGCGACAGCGATAGTGGAATCCATTTTTCAAAATTATGCTTTTAAGAATCGATTGTATGTAAATATGACTCCTAATGATGCTATTGATCCGAATTTTGCAAAAGATTTTTTGAAAAGATTAAACAAAATGAAAATTTCAAGAAAAAACATCGTTTTGGAAGTAAATGAAAATACTAATCCTGAATTTATTGAATTGATAAAAAAAAACCTCGGATTGCTGCGTTCACGCGGAGTGAAAATAGCGTTGGATGATTTTGGTACGGAATATTCTACACTCAGTTTTTTGCAGGAGTTGCCTGTAGATATAGTAAAGATCGATCAGAGGTTTATTCAGATGGCTCCTTCCAGTAGGAAGGCTAGATCTATAATGAAATTTGCTGTGCATGTATCTCATGATTTAGGTTGTAAAGTAGTTGCAGAAGGTATTGAAACGACAGAAATTTTGGATTGTGTATCCGAAGCCGGAGCGGATATTGGACAGGGGTATATCTTTTCCGCTATAAAACAAAAACCTTCTCCGTTTGTAAGTTTCCGAGAATTACTTTCTGGATTAGTTAAAGCTCCCATAAAAGCCTATTACTGTGCCTGCTGAAGCTTTGTATTGAAAACAGCTGAGGTTCATCAGAAATTAATTAATCTACAACTTTATAGCGTTGTGCATCGCTATTTCGATTTGTTTCACACACTCTACATTTATCACAGATTCAAGATCTGGAGAGCCGTAATCGATTTCCTTTTTTTCTCCTATTGATTTAAGGATATTCCTCTTTATTTTTCCAGAACGAGTTTTTGGTAATTCAGGAATGAATACGACTCGATCAGGTTTAGCGATAGCCCCGATATCTTGTCGAATACGTGAAGTTATCTCCTGCGCGACACTTGCTTGTTTTTCCTGATCGAGTGGAGTGGTAGTTGTTACGAAAATACATAACGCTTGTCCTTTAATTCGATGAGGAATTCCAATTGCGGCACTTTCTTCTATTTCTCCGAGAGCATTGACAACACTTTCAACTTCTGAAGTTCCCAGACGATGTCCAGAAATGTTAACGACATCGTCGATACGCCCCAAAATTCGGAAATCTCCATCTGCATCTCGTATTGCTTTATCTCCAGTGTGGTAAATTTTTCTATCTTTTTTAGAGAAATTGGAAGATAATCCTGGCCAATTTTTTTTCATAATTACCAGTTCATCATCTTTGATATCTGGAATGATTCCGAAAAATGGTTTTGCGGCAAAACATGGTTTTTGATCCAAATTATACAAGGGTGCTAGCATAATACCTCCGGTTTCGGTTTGCCACCAGGTGTCCATAATCGGGCATCTTCTTTTCCCGATATTTTCAAAATACCATTGCCATGCGGCTTCATTCATGGGCTCTCCAACGCAGCCTAAAACTCTCAAAGTTGAAAAATCGTAATTATCTAATACTTCGTCTCCGAGAGATGCCAAACATCTGATTGCGCTAGGGGCTGAGTAGAGAATAGTTACTTTTTCTTGTTCTATGATTTCCCAATATCTGCCTCCTTTTGGATACATAGGAGTTCCTGAGAATATGACAAGTTTCAATCCAAAAAATAGTGGCGCGTATGTTATGTAACTGTGTCCTGTGATCCATCCGATGTCCGAGGTACAAAAATGAACATCATCTTCTCTTACATCAAATATATATTTAAAGGTCATTGCAGAATACAACTGATATCCACCACAGGTATGAAAAACTCTTTTGGGTTCTTTTGTTGATCCCGAAGTATATAATGTGAACATGTCGTCATTATAATTCATTGTAATTGGTTTAATAGCTCGTTCATCTATTGAGAAATCATCTACGTGATCGACGAGAAGAACGTCTACATCCATGTCTCGAGTCGCAGTCAGAACATTTTTTAAGGATGGAACAAATTTTCCTCCGCGATTACTTCCAGTTATAGTAATGACAACTTTCGAAGAGGATCTGAAAATTCTTTCATTCAATGCTGTTGCCGAGAATCCGGAAAACACAACATTGTGAACTGCTCCAATACGACAACAAGCTAACATCGCAGCAATGCTTTCAGGAACCATAGGCATGCAAATTGTGATGCTGTCTCCTTTTCTTACACCTCTACGTAGAAGTTCTGATGCTATTTTTTGAGTCATTTCCAATAATTTTCCATAGGAAATTTCTCGTCTTTCGCAATATTCATCACCATACCAAACGATAGCGGTTTTGTTCGGATTTTTTCTTGCATGTCGATCTATGCAATTATACGAGGCATTGTAACAATTTTCTGGAAATAATTTATTTCGATGATATTCCCAAAATTTTTCAGGTTCTTTAATAGAATTGTTATAAATCTCCTTATAAATAGCGAGATCCTTCCACGCTAATTCATGATCGAAAAGCATCTTTTTTCCTTCCACGATTTTACTTTTTTATCTCTTTATTTCTTCACTTCAAGACTTATCTTAGAGATAAAAAGCAAATAAATTGTTAATTTACGAATAATATTGAGAATCCAAATGAGAATATTTAATTATTTGGACTTTTGTAGTATAATCATGCTTGATTTTAGAGCTTCGGAGAGAGTATGGATAAGTTTTTTATATTGCTGTGTGGATGTGGGGCGGTGGTTATAGAAAATATCTATGCAAAAGGATGGAATGAGCCTGTAAAATATGAGGGAATTGTTGCTATCGTAAATGGTAATATTATCACTTCTCAGGATTTGGATGATCAAGTAAAGATAGCGATGTTCGCTTCTGGTATGAAAGATAGTTCTGAGGTTCGTAATGAAATCCTGAAAAGCATGGTGACTGAAGAGGTAAAATGGGGATTATTGAAAAAATTCTCCAATAGAATGACTTTTGTTTCAAACAAGGATATTGATGAAGCTTTTGAGGGAATAGCTAAGCGCAATAATATGACAGGAAAAAATTTTTCAAAATTATTGAGTAGCAAAGGCATTAATGAGAAATCATTCAGACACAGTATTCGAGTTAACTTGTCATGGATTGAATATATTAAGGCTAAATACGGTAAGAATGTCAATATAACAGAGAAAGAGTTGGTTGCTACCCTTAATGGTATTAAGGAAAGCAAAAAAAAGGAATCTTTCCTTGTATCACGAATGTTTTTCCCCGTTACAGATTCTAGTAATGCTGAGGCTATGAGAAGCCGTGTACAGACAATTAATCGTATGCTGGTACAAAAAGCACGGTTTGGGGAGCTTGCCCGTAAGTTTTCCAAAAGTCCTGATGCTGGAAATGGGGGAGATTTGGGTTGGATATATGAAGGGCAATTGTCTCGAGAAGAATATGCCGCTTTGAAAGCTATGAGAGTTGGTGAAACTCAAGTGGTTCAAAATAGCCGAGGATTTTATATTTTGCATCTCAGAGACAAGAGAGCGGCAGGAAAAGACACTGTCACTCATTTGCGTTTCGTTCAGGTGGGTGTACCTCGTCCGGAATATGCAAATGGGCAAGATACTCAGTCTCTGATAAGTCAATTGAAATCACGTTATTCGAATGCGAAAGCTTTTATAAATCAGGCTCGTACTATAGGTTGTTTTGTTTCCGATCCGATGTCTGGGATTTTGGAAGCAATGAATCCTGAGGTTCGAGGGGCTATCGAGCGTTGTCCTACCAATGGTTTAAGTAGAGTTGTATCCAATGAGCAAGCTTTGTTTGTGTTTTGTGTGCTGGATCGGAGAGAAGAGAAAATTCCGGAACCGACATTAAATGATATACGTAATCAAAAAGTTAATGAGAAGTTCAGCATCTTTTCGGATAAAGAGCTATCAGAGCTAAAAAAAAGAGCCGATATAAAATTAGATTCAAAATATGGAAAGACGTCAGATTTTGTTTCACAGCTCTGATCAGTTAACAGCAAAAAAAATATTTGATACATTTCAAAATCGAACTACTAAAAAATTCGGTCAAAATTTCCTTTTTGATGCTAATATAAATCGTAGGATAATTGCTTCTGCAGGGGATCTCACGGATAAAGTTGTTATGGAGGTTGGTCCTGGTCCCGGGGGTATTACTTTGGAGATCCTTAAGCAGCCGATAAAGAAGTTATTTGTTATTGAGATAGATAAACGTTGGGCAGAAGTCTGGCGAACTTTGTCTGAATTATTTGATGGAAAACTAGAAGTAATAGAAAGAGATGCCTTAAAGTTCAATGAGGAGGAAATTTCTCCAGAAGTGATTATTTCAAATCTTCCGTATAACATATCTACGGTACTTCTTACTAAATGGTTAGCAAATTTTGATAGATATGAAAAATTAGTTTTAATGTTTCAGAAGGAAGTTGCAGATAGACTCTATTCAAAGCCTCGCACAAAATTATATGGGAAATTATCCGTATTAACTCAGTGGAAATCCAAAGTTGAAAAAGTGTTTGATTTGGATCCGGGGAGTTTTACACCCCCGCCGAAAGTTAAATCCACAGTAGTGAGATTTGTACCCAAAAAAACAGCAGAAAATTACAAATTCTTTTCTTTAGTGTTGAATGATGCCTTTTCACACAGGAGAAAATTGCTTGCAAAAACTCTTCGGAAATATTCGAAGAACGTCGGGGAAATTCTGGAAAGTTTAGGATATCCACGATTAGCGCGAGCTGAAGAAATCTCCGTGGAAAATTTTCAGAAACTGATTTCTTGTCTTGAAAAGTGAATTTTTCTAGACAACTCTCTATTTATCTCAAATATAAATTTCTCAACGGCTTTGTAGATTCTGGAGAATACTCTTTTTTCATCCCCGGATGCATTTATTAGCCTACAGCGAAATGGAAAAATTTTCGAAATTTTTCTGAATCCATTTCGAATAATGTTATATTCATCTTCGGACATCATGTCATAGTTATCCAAATATAATTGCCGATTTTGAATCCTTTCCTTTGCTATACTGGAAGGGATATCCAAGATAATAGTGAAATCAGGATCGAAATTCCCAAGAGTAATTTCCTTTAATTGCATGATTTGTTCAACTGAGATATTTTTTAATATTCCTTGATATACCAAAGATGAATCATAAAATCTATCGCAAATTACGATATATCCTTGTTCAAGCAATGGGCAAATACATTTCATAAAATGTTCTCGGCGCGCAGCGAACATCAGTAACATTTCGGTTATCGGATCGATATTTGAGTTAGTTTTCAGCATACCCCTGATTTTTTCAGAAAGATCTGTTCCGCCCGGTTCCCTTGTGATATGGACAAGATTCCCTTGTTCTGCCAGTTTATCCGCTAGCAATCTCACTTGAGTTGATTTTCCCGTGCCTTCTCCACCTTCAAAGCTGATAAACAATCCCTTTTTCATTTTTGAAATTCTTGTCCTTGTTGATTACCAGATGTTCCTAATAATAAATAATTTATTGCAGATTTTGCTCTTTCAAAAATTCCTGCTTGTTTTACCTCTTGACATGAGAATAAATCATATTTCCTTGAAATAAAATTTCCATAACAATAATAGAGTTCGCCAACCTTTGAACCGAATGACACAGGAGCTTCAAGCGGTTCTCTCATTTTTGCTTTTATTTTTAAATCATTTTGATGTTTTCTCGGAATCATTATATTAATATCTTCATGTGCGCAGACATCGATTTCGTTTTTGTCACCTAACCAGACTTTGAGTTTCACGATAGGAGTTCCCGATTTTATCGTTCGAAAGTTTGTAAATTCACGATACCCTAGGGCAAGTAAATTGTTCGAAGCTAAACTCCGAGATTTCATACTGGAACACCCATTTACTACGGCAATTAATCGTTTACCATTACGGGTGGTGGAAGCAACAAGACCATATCCTCCCGCATTAGTATGCCCGGTTTTTAAACCATCAATCCCCATAGAGTTTCCCAAAAGGGTATTACGATTAGGTTGAGTGATCCCGTTAATGGTAAATACTTTTTCAGAAAAATACGAATAATATTCCGGGAAATCTTTTATCAATCGTTGAGAAATAATCGCTAAATCATATACGGTGGAATAGTGTCCTTCGTCAGGTAGTCCAGTAGGATTTGTAAAGTGAGTATTGGTTAGTCTGAATTCTGATGCTTTTCGGTTCATTTCGTCCGCGAATATGGTTGAATCTCCGGAAAGAGCTTCTGCAACTATAATACAAGCATCATTCCCGGAATGCACAATTATACTTCTTATCAAATCTTCCACCTTTGCAAAAGTTCCGGCTTTGAAAAAACTACGAGAACCCTCCATGCTTTGAGCTTCTTCACTTACAGAAAGTTCATCTTCCAGTTTTAGACGACCATCCTTTATTGCAGAAAATAAAATATACAATGTCATTAATTTCGTCATAGACGATGGAGCACACTTTTCCTGAGAATCTTTATCATACAAGATCTCTTTCGTATCAAAATCGATGAGAACAGCTTGTTTTGCATCGGCTAAACCGATTTTTTTCTTTGTAGATTGAATTGCTGTTCTTTTTGATAAAGGCTTACTTAGGTGAGTTTTTCTTTTTAATTTCGTACAATCCGAGTTAAATATTGCAACAACAGACAAAATTACAAACAACTTCTTCATTGAGCTTAATTCCTCTATATAAGTTCAAATATAGCGTATAAGCTAAACTTTTTTAATCGTTATTAACAAAAAATTTGCATATACTTGAATTTAGATTTAAACAATCATCTCTGAAAGAATTTTGATATCTTTATCGGTTTTTTAAGAAAGCATAATGTAGTTTCCAATCTCCGCAAATATCATTTTCAAATGTTATATTGGAATTATAGAATTTTCTGAAATTTTTAATTTCATCATAATTTTTGATGTGATTTGTTATACTAATTTCCCAATGATATTACTGTAATATTCGGTATAATGAGAAGAACTAATATGTGGGGTAGAGATGGCGGTTTACAGCGAAGATTTACACGTTAAGGTTGTGGAGTTTTTGAAAAAGGGGCACACAATAAAGGAGACGGCCGAAATATTTGGGGCAAGATGTTTCGGATACATCAACATCAGGGGCACACAATAAAGGAGACGGCCGAAATAATTTGGGGTTTCGATGAGGTCGGTTAGCATCTGGAAAAAGATGGATAAAGAAGAAAAAAGGCTGGTATTTGAGTTTGTTACACGGAGTCCATACCGAATAAATCACAAAAAATTGTTAGATAGTGTCGTCACAAGATATTTCCCCAAACAGCCAAGCATCTGATCTGAACAGAAGCAAGGAATGAAGACAGGTTTTTGCAGTATCTGGTAGCGATTCCTCGCCAGCGTTTCAGATGCAAAAAGGCGTTTTCGACTAACCTTCTGATTTTGTA
>CADARG010000032.1 GCA_902790255.1 uncultured Pseudomonadota bacterium
AAATTGGCAGTAATTTTTAGGTATACCTTGCTACCGAAATATTTTCAGAAAACACCACCTCCAGACTGGTTAATTATCGGTAAAAAATTCAACGAACGCAAGCTTCTCTATCCCAATTTTTTAATAGTGTACAACATTTGTCGCAATGAAAAAGATCAGCCTATGGACAGGCAATGGTAATTTACAGCGAAAACACTCGTTAAAGTTGTGTTTTTTTAGGAAAAGGTATAAAAAAAAATTCTCGGTCGAAAGTTTGATAGACAGAGAAAGCTCAAGGACAAGCAAATAAAAAGAATTTTAATCCCATTAGGTGAGATATTGTGTGTACACAACTTCAAGTTGTTTTTTAATGAGTTAAAGAGATGTTCGTGCTAAATTTAAAGAAAAATCAGATAGTTATAATGGACAACGCAAGTATTCACAAATCTCCAAAAGTCCGAGAAGCGATCGAAAAAGCAGGTTGTAAGCTCGTATATCAGCCTCCGCACTCACCCGATTTGAATCCAATCGAACATTTCTGGAGCCACTTCAAGGAAAAAGAGCATTGAGATAAAGTTTTAAATTCATTTTCTATGCATTAGTAAATTAATAAATATATGTCTGTGTTTAACTAAAATCCGTTCATTTTATGTTCAAGTTAATTCTTTACAGGAACTGATTTTGCAAAAAATATAAAATTTAACTAAATATTAAGTTTTTAGGTTTAAAGTGAAAAGAAGATGTTAATTGGAGTGTTTAGATGACTGAAAATAATCAAGACAAAAAAAAGCCTGTAAAAAAGGTAGCTATCGCTATGCAAGGCGGAGGAGCACACGGAGCATTTGCATGGGGAGTTATGGATAGGCTGCTGGAAGAAGAGGATTTATACTTCGAAGGAGCTTCCGGAACCAGTGCCGGTGGAATGAACGCCGCATCACTTATAGACGGAGTTATTCACGGAGGTAATGCCGGAGCGAGAGCAAAGCTCAACGATTATTGGAGAGGCATGGCGGAGTTAGCCAGAAAAATTTCTCCTAACCAGTTAAGTCCAATAGACAAATATAACAAATATTATAATTTAGATCGTTCTCCCGGACCTATAATTATGAATTTTTTGGAAACTTACTTATCTCCATATCAAATGAACCCTTTGAATTACAACCCTTTTGAGGATTATTTGCGTGATTTCTTTGATTTTGAAGCAGTTAAGAAAAACAAAGAGCACAAAATCTTTTTGGGAGCAACTCATGTAAAAACAGGGAAAATCAAGATTTTTTCTAATGATGAATTCTGCCCTGATGCGTTGATGGCGTCTGCTTGTTTGCCGTTCCTGTTTCAAGCTGTAAGAGTAGGCGGAGAATACTACTGGGACGGTGGTTATATATCCAACCCGGCGATTTTCCCTCTAATAGACAACTGTGAAACGACGGATATTATTCTGATCCAGTTGACGAGAACTCACTGTTCGGAAATTCCTAAAACGAAGGCAGAAATTACAGACAGATACAAGGAAATTACCTATAATAACTGTCTTGTCCGAGAAATGAGAGCAATTTATCTGATCACTAATATGATAGATAAAGGCATTATTAAGGACCCGTCCGTGAAAAGAATGAATATTCACTTGATCAAAAATGAAGATGCCTTCCGCGGATTGAATTTAACCAGTGCTCAGAACACTGACTGGGATTTTCTGCAGATGTTGAAGGAAGCAGGAAGATCAACAGCTGACAACTGGCTGAAAGCTCACAAAGAGAAAATCGGAACGAAGCAGCACTCTATCGATGACGAGGTATTTAGCAACTTCGAGTAAAAACTAATCCGATTATTCAATGTCTACTGAAACAGACCTTTGTTCCTTAAGGATTGCGAAGGTCTGTTTTGGTTTGTGTATAATAATGTTGTATACCGTTACTGCAAGACATTTTCTTGATATATTCGGAAAATTTTTTGAAATTCACATGAATTCGCCACAAATATTTGTGATAAACGTATAAATACAACTTTTTCTCTCTCTTAATTGATATAGTTTTCTGAAATTTCACAATGTCGATACGAGTTACTTTATCTGATAATAACGGATGCGATTCCATTATTTCAAATCACGTATATTATTAAATCTCAAAAGTAATAAAAAACGATTTTGTGGCGACTCTTCACAAAAACCTACTAAATACTCACACTATTCTCATCATCAACCATGACTAGGGTTCGTAATATCGGTAAATAGGGGACATATGTCGTCATACATTTGATTTAAAAATTTGCCGTACAACGAAAATGATAACTATACGTGACCAAAAGCATGAAATGCCCCTAAGTACATTCGCAAAAATAATTGGATAAATACGAAATTAATATATTTCTAAACCTACATTTCTTAAGAAGAGTTCTGCAGCTTTCTCTGAAGGCAGAACTCACAATAAGATACCAAAATTAACAATCGATAATATTACCTCTGGCAGCCACCTTTTCACACCTGAATCGAAAATTTAGCAGTCAGATCAACAACCCGCTCCCTAATTCTGGGTATTTCGAGTTGTTGATTTTGCACTTCGCTCTGCGTTTTATAAATTTACTCCCGCATTCAATAAGTTTTGATACTTATCTGCGTTGTTCGTAGGAGTATTTAATTTCCCGCATTTGTGGCGTCCGTTTTCGAACCAGCTTTTTGGACTACTTTCTTCGCTGCGTCGATTGCGTTTATTATCGCGGCAGACTTGCTGTTTGAGGTATCCTTTGTTGAGTCCATTTTATTATTTATTGTGTTTGCAAATGTGTTTAACTGGTTGTTTACGACTTGTATATTTTCGGCAGCAGTCTTCTTTGGGGAAGATAGTGCCTGACTTCTTTGTTGCCACTCCACATGAGTTTTCAAATATGTCGCTCCGTTGTTTAAGTTTGTTATAAACGTATGGGAACTACCAAGCTCACCACTCAATTGTGTAATGCATTGCTGAATGGCATCCAAATTACCGCTAACCTTTGTGGTATCATCCTTGCATGCGTTCAGCAAAGTACTCAATTGATTTGCAATATTCAATGTTTCGGAATCCTTTTCCCATCCCTTTTGAACACTTGTGACAGCACTTATCATGTTATTCAGATTATCGTTATAACCTTTTTTATATTCAGTGATCACGTTCGATAAACTACTGTAGTCGGCTGAGAGCTGAGTAACATTAACTTTTTGTTTCTTCAGACTTTCAATACATTGGTCTATGTTATCCTTCTTATTGATAACAATAAATGGATCTTTCATACATTCGTTTAGCAATGTGTTTAAATTACTGGCATCAGTTTGTATTTGTTCGTTTGTTGCGTCGTTTAATATAGCTTGAACGTCCGGAATTATTTTCGAAACAATATCCTGTACATTCGTTAACCAGTTATCAATTTGATCGGGTTGTTTTTTCGAACCAAGTTTTGTCAGACCAAGTTTTGTCGACACTTTTGTCTTAACGTTCTTCATTTTCTGTATAATCCCGGCATCTGTTGTACAAAAGCTAAACATCAGAACCGCTGCCAATAATTTTTTCATTTTTCATCTCCTATAATCTTATTCCTCTTCATTCTTTCACATAAAACTTAAGAAAAGGTTAATTTTAAAAAAAATTACGTTTACGATTTATTAACAATTTGTGCACTACTATGGAAGCAAGTAGGAGTGTTTTTGTGATGAATCAGTTCTTTTTGAGAGACGATCCTAAGTTGTTTGAAGAAAAATTCGAAGAAAAAGATCGCGATAGATTTATGTGGCTGATTTCTGCCGACAAGATTTTTTCCAGCAAAATTCAAGAAACCAAAGACAAGAAGGAATATACGAATTTCGCTCAGATCTATCACATAGAATACGAAATTTACAAGTCATTTTTGTACAATCAAACGAAAACAGCGGAAAGTTCTGTCTATGCGAAAGAGGTACACATATACATGCCACCGGGCAGTCATTGTGCGATGCTCGAAGGAAGGATGGCGAAATCGATAATTATTCCTCAAATTACCATACACAAAGTCAGAAATATAAATGGGAAACTCTCAGCTTTAGAAAAAAAAGAGTTCAAACAATGTGTAATTAATTCTTTCGGATTGCGAGACAGTATTATCGGGTTTTCGTTCAGGTATACATCATTGAATGATTCCTATACCAAATTTAATTTAGATGGATCGCAGGGAGGAAATGCCGCTGTTCAAATTGATTTTGTTAAGTGGGAGATAAAATCATCATGAGGAAAGTCGCTGTTTTGCCGATATTTGATCGTCTTGTGGATGAAAATCCGAAGGAATCTTTTGAAATGGTAGCCAAACATTATATTTCAATCGAGGAATTGCATGAATCTATTTCAAAAGATTTAACGCTATTGCTTAACACGAAAATATCTCCAGTTTGGATAGATTATTCAAAAACAATAAAGTTTCCGTTTTCTTACGGGGTTACTTGTACTGCGCCGAGTTCTGCCGAAACTGTTTTCGAAATCCAGGATTTGGAAAGTCGGGTAAAACGGGTGATTACGGAATTCGAATCTCGATTAACTAATATCCAGGTGCATGTAGTTAGTTACGGAGTCGATCCTGGTAAGGCTTATTTGCAAATTGACGCCGATATAGTAGAGGGAAATAAAAGAGTTCCCTTGTCCTTTCCTATTGTTATGGAGACGCAATGATTAGATCTGCACTAGACACGCTTGCTGAGTATTACAGACATGAGCTAACATATTTACGCTCGTCGGGGGAAGATTTCGCCAGACATTTTCCCAAGATAGCGCGACGACTGGATTTATCCCGTGAGGAATCTTCTGATCCTCATGTGGAAAGATTGATAGAAAGTGTTGCTTTTTTGACGGGAAAATTGCAAAAACAAATCGATGATCAATATCCGGAAGTTGCGAATGCTCTGTTGGGAGTGATGTACAAACCATTAGCTTTGCCAACGCCGTCATCGGTCATGGTGAATTTTGAAATAGATATATCGCGAGCGAAAAAAAATGCCGGAATGATTGTTCCTCGGCACACGATTTTGAGAGCAACAAGTCGTGACGGAACCGTCTGTTCTTTTCGAACAGCTCACGACTTGAAAATTTGGCCAATTGAACTCAGACACGTAGAAATAGTTGCGAAAGAGCATTTGAATCATTATTCGGTAAAAGCTTCAACTTTTTTGAAAATGCAATTTCATTGCGCGGAAGAAGGGGTCGCTCCGGATAAATTGCGATTTTATATTTTGACAGACGCTTTACTGCGCGGAAGAATTTTTGCGGGAATTTTTTCTACCGAAGAGCCTGTTATTCTGGCACGAGAAGGAGTTTACAAAAATTTAGGAAAAATATCTCCTGTAGGGCTGGAAGATGACGAGGCGTTATTCGTTTATCCGAGTAATGTTCTCAAGAGTTTCCGGTATTTGCAGGAGTATTTCGCTTTTCCCGATAAATTTTACGGATTTGATATTCCGATTAATTACAACCTACCTGAGAATTTTACATTATATATTCCTATCGGTGAGGATATTCAGATGCAAGTCTCCGCTCGAGATTTTTCTATGTCAACGGTACCGGCGACGAATCTATTTCCGAAAGTTACCGAACCATTGCGATTAGATTACAAGCAGGTCGAATATCGATTAGTTCCGGATTATCGTCTTTACACAAGTCATGAGATCTATATGATTGAAAAAATGGTTGAGGTTGATCCGGAAACCAACGATGAAATATTTGTCCCTGAGTTTTATTCTTGTAATCATTTTTCATCCACATCCAAACTAGATATAGCATGGGTTGCCAGAAGGAAAGAATCCATGTTCCAAGAGGCGATGGGAGATGATGCATATATTTCGTTTGTAGATGAGAATTTTAATCCTCAGCAGCATTTAGATAAGGTGTTTTACGCATACACCATTTGCACTAACCGACATGCAGCTGAAGATATTCCCGTTAAAGGTCAATTACAAACGGATATATCTCTTCCTGTAAAACAGATTTACTGTGTAAATCATCCGACTCCGCAAAAAAATGCGTTGAAAAACGGAGCCATTCTCTGGAAATTGATTTCGATACTTTCTATGAATTCCCTATCTTTTTCGAATCACGGAATGCTAAAGTTGAAGGAAATTTTGCGGCTGTTTTCTGATCTGACCTATTCATCTTTGGAGAGAGAGATCAATTCGATTACGGAAATGTTCAGTCATACTGGGGTTAAAAGAATCTCAACTCAGACTTGGAATGGATTGGTGAGTGGAACAAATATAGAAATACATTTCGACGATAATCTATATAATAAAGGTATGCCTTTGAGCTTAGTTATCAGCAAATTTTTGTCCAGTTATACCACAATAAATACTTTCACGGATGTTACTGTTAAAAATCAAAACGGAACGTTAAGGAAATGGGAAACACAATTCGGAAACAAAAAATATCTTTAGAAGAGGATTTACTAAAAAATCCTCGCAAATATTCATTTGAAATGACCGCTAAAATTTTATGTTGGAATTCCAATTACGATTACGGCAAGGAAGTTTCAGTTTACGACGCTCCGATGAAGACCGTCAGCATAAATTCGTTTCATTTGCGCGGGACTGAAATTGAGAAAATTACAAATGATAATGATAAAAAAGTTGTTCATATTGAAAGATTGTCTCTGGCGGGATTAAATGCTCCGTTACCGACCCCGTACGCCGAAATGGTGTATAATCAGACGAATAAAAGAGATTATGCTTTTGCAAAATTTCTCAACTCGTTCAACGCGCGAATTTTGGGAATTTCCTATCAGGTCAGCAAGAGAAGATATTTATGCCTTCAAGCTAATCCAAAGCAAGATTACATGGTGATGCGAACCATAGCAAAATTTTTCGGAGAAGATAATCTTGATAGAAAATATGCCAGACTTGCTTACCTATTTTGGAAAAAAGAAAAAAGCGCTGTCGGACTCGAGTCGATAATAAAATATTTGTATCCGGTTGATGTGAGAGTTGATCAATTTGCCCCTATGCGTATTCCAAATACCAGTTATAACAGGTTGGGACACATGCGTCTGGGGAAAAACTTCGATTTGGGATCTCACTTTACGGTGGCAAATTTGGGAATTACCATTCATCTGTTTGGAGAAAATAGTGTAGTATCTAAATTAATATTCAAAAAAGAAAAACAAAAAGAACTGAAGCGAATAATAAAAAAATATCTCGGATATTTCGTAAAGTTTTCGATTTTCGCAACGCCAAACGATGTTCCCCCATTGAAAATGAAGCAATCTCTTGGTCGCAACACATGGCTTCCCGGAAAATCATTGGATGAATCAAAAGTTTGCTGATTTTTGTCTTTAGAGCCAACGTGACCAATATACTCCTTTCAATTTGATAACACGTATTGGATAGTATCGAAAGTGGATTCGAATTTTTACAATCTTGAGTCGAATAGAATTTTAGAAACTGAAAATCAATAAATTTCGGAGTATTTTCCAAATTGATTTAATATTACCAGGTTGTTTTGTTTATAATTCCCAAATATCCTTTTGGATTTGCTGAAAAGTTTTTATTTTTAAAGACCCAAATTTTCATCATTTCTTGTACGTTTAGCGGATCTCCTAAAGTATCTTCTCCGTATTGTTTGAATTTTTTCTCAGTGTCAGTTGGAGTTCCTTCAGCGCAGACAATATTCGAGTTATCTTCTACCTGTTCATTGTAAAAAAAAGATTTTATTAAAAATGCGTTGTATTTTTCTTTTGCTTCTTCATCTCTGCTGTTATCGAGATATGATCTTGAGATTTTTCCCTTCACCGCCCGGCTCCATTTGAATATCATAGAATCGCTTCCATAATAAAAGTAGCAAGCTTCGCCGAAATTTTCAGAAAGACTTTTCAGTTTGGAATTATACGTTAAATACTGATCAGATAAGCTCGGACTCATAATAAAAACCCATTCGTTTTGAGGTTCAGACACGAAAATCTTATTCCTCTCTTTGGACGCATCAATTAAACGAGGGGACCAGAAACTTTGTTTCGAATTTTCGATTTGTAAATGAGATATAATTTTCTGCGAATCAACGCTTTTCACGGATAGGAAATCCATAATATGCAACAAGTTGCCATCATTTTCTGTTTCAAAAGCGTAAACATGGGAAAAATCCATTGGCCAAAGACGAGCTTTTAAGTGTCGCAAAGCGTAATCTGTAAATACATCGCGAACAAATGGCCACATTTTTTATCTCCTATCTTTATATTAATTTCATATTATCCAGAAAGAGTTAAATTTTTATTAATCCTCAGCAAAAAACCGCGCAAGCTCTCAGTTACAGCACACAGATAAAAAAAAGGGAGCACACAGCTCCCTCAAATTTGATAAAACTAACTCGGAAAATTTAGTTTGCCGCAGGCTGAGCAGCAACTTCTGCCTGATTCGCCTTAACGTAATCATTTCTTTCAGCGATTCTGGCCGCTTTTCCAAGTCTTCCACGCAGATAGTACAATTTGGAACGTCTCACAACACCGCGACGTACAACCTCAAATTTGAAATTTGGCGAATACAGAGGGAACACTCTCTCGACACCCTCTCCAAAAGACATTTTCCTGACAGTCACAGATGATCCCATTCCCCGATTCTTGCGAGCAATGCAAACCCCTTCAAAGGCCTGGATACGCTCCTTATCCCCATCCATAACTTTAACCAAAACTTTTACCGTATCACCAGGAGCAAACTCCGGGATTTCAGCCCCATTCAATAACTTCTCCTGCTGTTTTTTCTCAAAATTCTCTAAAATATTCATTTCTATATCCCTAAAGTAGGTAGCACAATTTCTATCATACCTACAAGTTAAATTCAAATACAAAATCGACGTACAGGAGAAAATACCAAGATTCTTACAAAATTTCAATCAGATACTGGACTTTTTTCGACCATGCTGCTAAATATATGGTACTAAATAAAGAATATTGGAGATTTTTGTGGCTTTAAAAATTCGTTTAGCTCGTGGTGGAGCGAAAAAAAATCCTTATTACAGAATCGTTGTTGCCGAGTCTCGTCGTGCCAGAGACGGCGCGTTCATTGAAAAAGTTGGGACTTATAATCCGCTTTTGGATCAATCTAATGAGAATCGTGTTACTGCAAAAGCAGACAGAATTAAATATTGGATTTCGGTTGGAGCTAAACCATCTGACAGAGTCGCTTTGTTGTTGAGTGGTTTGGGATTGTGCGAAAAACCGGCAATTACTGAGACTCCGAAAAAGTCTGCTCCTAAGAAAAAGGCTCAGGAGAGATTGAAAGCCGCCTCCGAAGCTGCTGCCGCAGAGTAATTTCAGGGCAATATTTTGATAGAGATTTTACGCGTCACCGCTGCCTTTGGAATAAAAGGGGCGGTGCGTGTTTTTTTGTACACCGACAACGTAAATCATTACAAAAAAATCTATGATCGCGACGGAGACGAATATCGTTTCAAACTTTTGAACCAAAAGGGCAATACCGCTGTCATAAAACTCGATTCAATCGACAATCGCAACGAGGCGGAAAATTTAAAGGGAATGTCTTTTTTTGTAAAAAAGGAAGACCTGCCGAAATTGGACGAAAATCAGTTTTTCATTTGCGATTTGATAGGGCAGAAAGTTTCGGTAATCGGAGAAGTCGAAAAAAATGTCGATCTGAAAATAATTAACGTGAAAAATTTCGGGGCAGGTGATCTGATCGAGATTTCCGAAAAAGGAGAGAAGGATTCTTTTTTTATTCCGTTTACGAAGGAAAACTTTCCCGAAACAGACGGAGAGATTGCGATTTCTTTCGAGACTTACAAAAATTTCAAAAATTAGAGAGGAAAAAACATGTGGCAGGCGAATGTTTTTACGATTTTCCCGGAGGCTTTTCCTGGAACTCTAGGGGTATCTTTGATCGGAGATGCGCTTGCGCAAAAAAAATGGGACCTTAATCTTATTGATTTGAAAAAATATCCCGTAAAATCTGATCGTATCGACTCGATTCCCTATGGAGGAGGTGCCGGCATGATTCTGTCTCCGCTGACTTTCGAAAAAGCATTTGAGACTTTGTCTGATTCCCAAAAAAAGATGAAAAAAATCTATTTTTCGCCACGCGGAAGACAAATGACTCAAGACGATTTGCAAAAACTAAGTCAGTCGGACGGTGTTACGATGCTGTGCGGACGTTATGAAGGGGTCGATCAGCGCATTCTCGATTATTACGAATTCGAAGAGATTTCCATCGGCGATTTCGTTCTGCTCGGAGGAGAAACTGCAGCAATGACGATAATTGAAGGCACAGTGAGATTGCTGCCAGAAATTGTCGGAAATAACGAATCGATCCACACGGATTCTTTTCAGGAACCGCTTCTAGAATACCATCAATACACGCGTCCACAGGAATTTCATTCACTGAAAGTGCCGGAAATTTTGCGGTCGGGAGATCACGAAAAAATCAAGGAATTCCGTCTAAAACAATCGATCGAGATAACCAAAAAACGCCGTCCGGATGTCTGGGCAAAATATATCGCGAAAAAACTTTCAGAATGAAATTTGCGATAACAGGGTAATCGCGTTCGTTGAATTTTTTACCGATAATTAACCAGTCTGGAGGTGGTGTTTTCTGAAAATATTTCGGTAGCAAGGTATACCTAAAAATTACTGCCAATTT
>CADARG010000033.1:0-16356 GCA_902790255.1 uncultured Pseudomonadota bacterium
CGGCTTAACTCCGTGGGAATTTATCATTAAGGAATGGAAATCTGAACCAAAATTGTTTAGAATTAGTCCTGCTCCCTACAATGTGGGACGAAACAACTAACGTATGAAATACAACTTGTTGGCGTTTATCGGTTATTCCTTTATTAAATCCCAACGTTTCAACAACTCTAGATGTCGTCATTCCCTAAACAGCCAAGCATCTGATCTGAACACTGTTTTTCAAAAGATATGGCCTGGTTCATTTCCGAAGATGGTTACGGACAACGGAAAGTTCAGGGATATATTTTTATGTTCAAACCTATATCGAGCGTGACTTAAAAGGAATTCTCAGCATAAGTGACGAATTGACATTCTATAAATTTCTTCGAGCTGCCGCGGCAAGAACCGGTCAACTGTTGAATTATTCTGAGTTGGCTCGATATGTGAACGCTATTCCCGTTGGGTATTTGTAATCTCTGTTGAATCAAAAAGCGGTGAGGTCACGTAGGTTTAGTCGTTTATCACTTCCATTGATGACTTTATTAAAGAAAATGCCAGTTAAATTTTGCTGAACACTGGGTTTTTCGTTCGCATTTTCCAAAAAAAATCGAAAAAACTTAAAAAATATGAGAAAAAACGATTTTAATGATGGTTATCTATAAAAACTCAATAAAAACTGTGTCGAATTTTTTCCGTTTTTATAAAAAAATGCTGATTCATCGGCGGCAACTCAGAATAACAATATACTTCTTGCGAAATATCTGGTAGATACCAATAAAAACAATCGAGGAGCAGAGAGTGAGAAAATACGCATTTTGGGTAATTTTGATGTTTGAATCGTCGACTATTTTCGGAATGCAGCAGCGCGCCGATACGTCCAACCGAACGGCAGACAATCCTATAATGAAAGCCGTGAAAAATAACGATCTTGAAAATGCAAAACAAGAGATTGACAAGTTATATCACAAGATTTGGAACAGCGATGCCATTTTGCCGTTTTTGTGTGCGTACAAAAATAAGCATCGATGGAGCGACAAAATTCTACATATGCATATCGATCCGTTGAGAAAAAAGTTAGCGAAAATTTTAGATATTCGGGATACGGAAGGAAATATCCCTTTGTCGATTGCAAGTCGCAATAATAATATACTTCTCGTGAAATATCTGGTAGAACAAGGCGCAGATGTAAATCAGAAAGACGCATACGGAGAAACCTCTTTATTTGCTGCCGTCAGAAAAAGTAGCGAAAACATTGTGACATATTTGATAGAACAAGGCGCAGATGTAAATCAAAAAAACGCATGCGGAGAAACCTCTTTATTTGCTGCTGTACGAAGGGGCAACGAAAATATTGTGAAATATCTGGTAGAACATGGCGCAGACGTCAATGAAGGAATCTACGGAAATACTCCTTTGTTCGCCGCCGTCAGAAAAAGTAATGAAAATATCGTGAAATATCTGGTAGATCACGGCGCAGATGTAAATCATAAAAACGCATGCGGAGAAACATCCTTGTTTGCTGCTGCACGAACAGGTAACGAAAATATTGTGAAATATCTGACAGAACACGGAGCAAATATTAATGAAAGAGATCGATGGGATAAGACACCGTTGCATATCGCGATAGATAATAAAAATGAAGAAATCGTGAAATATTTGGCGGAATGCGGTGCAAAAAGGGAAGAACAAACCGCCAATTTAGATATATCGGCTAAATCAGATTCTTACAGCATGCTCGTCTGTTTGCGCCTGTATATTGTCGACAACTGACTGATTTGTGCGACTTTTTCAAATTTCAATAACTTCTTTCTGTTTTTTATCTCTGAGTCGTTATGTTGCGGAAATTATTTTATTCCCGCATCCAAAGGCATCACGCAACAAAGTATTTTGTCCAAATCCGCGCCATGATCTTTCAGAAAATTCACTATTTTGTAGTCCTCGTGCCTCAAGGCTGTAATCAACAAAAAACTTCCTATTTTTTCGCAAAGAACCCTTAAATTAGCATCTCGATCTTGACGAATAAAACTCGTGGACGCACCCCACGCGTATAAATATTCCTTCGCGAATTTTTCCCCTTTTTTCAAAGCCTCATCGAAACTCATATTGCATACATTTCTGTCCAGAAAATTCTTTGCTACTTCCATTTTTCGCACTTTTTCTTGCTGATTATGCCCTTCTGACGGAAACGGACTGGTTCCAAACACACCCGCAAATGCGCACAACATCGAGATAATAAAAGCCTTTTTCATTGTTTTTTTCTCCTTATTTATCTGAAATACTTTTATACCGCGCAAGTATATCCAACCTTATGAGATTTTCAAGGTCTTTAAACTCGGAAAATCTTACTAATGGTCGGTCACGACTCGTACCGGAATTTTATCATTTTCTATAAAAAACAAGGGTAAGCTTATCATTTATAATCGTGGTTTTTCCGTCCAAACGATATCCCATTTTTTCGTACAGATGCCGGTTGATTTTTTCCGCCGAAATTGTTTCCAATTCCCAATTTTTTGCTCCGAAAATCTCTTCGAGTTTGGATATTGCAGCCTGAGCGATTCCTTTGTTACGATAGCGAGGCAAAACGAATAGCGGGGAAATTCTTTTATGATCATTTTTTATGACAATTCTGACGCCACCGACAAAATCATTTTCGAATTTTATTAAATAAAAATGTGAATCGGACCGTTTGAGTTTTTGAACGATTTTTTCGATGGATTCATTGATCGGATTCGTTTCATCGTCTTTGTATTTCAGGTAAATCTCGCGAAACGATTCCACCTGCATTCGATGAATCAATTCCGCGTCTTTTTCTGCCGCTTTGACCAGATCAATTTTCACGAAAAATCCTAAGCGCAATCATTCACAACTCTTGCCAGAATTCCTTTACTTTCGCGAAGAAACCTTCGGATTTCGGGTGGGCTTTGTGGTCCTTGTCGAATTCACGCAGCAATTCTTTCTGATGATCTGTGAGATTTGTCGGAGTTTCAACGTTGACGTGAACGAACATGTCTCCACGCAGAGAACTGCGGACAACCGTCATTCCTTTTCCTCGCAGTTTGAGAATCTGCCCGGACTGAGTCCCTACCGGCACTTTCACTACGGCTTTTTTCCCGTCGATTGTCGGAACTTCGACTTCTCCGCCCAATGCTGCGGTAACAATTGAAACAGGAACTTCGCAATGAATCGAGCTGCCTTCTCGCGAGAATAATTTGTGAGATTTTACGGACACAAAAATGTACAGATCTCCTGCGCGACCGCCTCTGATTCCGGCTTCGCCCTCTCCCGAAAGTCTGATTCTCGCGCCGTTTTCGATACCTGCCGGAATTGAAACCTTGATATTTCTGGTTTTGCTGACTCGCCCTGCGCCCCGACATTTTTTGCAGGAATTTTCGATGATATGTCCTGTTCCGTTACACGCCGAGCATGTTCTTTCGACCGAGAAAAATCCCTGAGCGAATCTCATGCGACCCGTTCCCCTACACGACGGACAGGTTTTCGGCTTAACTCCGCCTTCGGATCCCGTGCCTTTGCAGTCTTCGCATTTTACGTTGGTGCGCATGTTCAATTCGATGTCTTTTCCGCGGAAAGCCTCTTCCAAAGTGATGGTTGCGTCGTAGCGCAAATCGTTTCCGCGCATCTCGGCTCTTCCTGTACGAGCACCGCCGCCCATCGCTCCGCCGAAGAAGTCTTCAAAGATATCTGAAAATCCCGAAGCGTCTCCGCTGAAGTCGAATCCAAATCCGCTGCCTGAGAATCCGCCGAACCCACCGCCGGCACCAGGATTGAATCCGCCTCCGCTGGCTGCATTTTTGTAGGCATCATGTCCGTAGCGATCGTAGGCTGCTTTCTTTTGCGGATCTTTCAGAGTTTCGTAAGCCTCGTTGACTTCTTTGAACTTTTCCTCGGCTTTTTTGTCGCCCTTGTTTCGGTCGGGATGATATTTCATCGCCAATTTTCGATAAGCTTTTTTGATTTCATCTGCAGACGCGTTTTTGGATAGTCCCAAAGTTTGATAGTAGTCCATGGCAATTCCTCAGCAATTTTTTGATAAAAAGAAGGCGCATGCATAAACACACGCCTTCCAAAAACAGGAGATTATTTATCTTCCTCTTTTACCTCATAGTCAGCATCGACGACGTTGTCATCTTTCGAAGCTTCTGAATTCGCCTGAGCACCCGCATCTGCCTGAGCCCCTGCCGCTCCTGCAGCATTTGCGCCTGACTGCTGTGCTGCCTTGTAGATCAACTCGCCCGCCTTCATCATGACCTGCATCAATTTGTCGGACGCCTGCTTGATCTCTTCGGTATTCTCGCTCTCCAAGACTTTCTGAACATTCTCGGATTCCGTTTTGATCTCATTTTTCAGATCTTCGGAAATCTTGTCACCGTTCTCGGACAACATCTTATTAGCTCCGTTGATCATTTCCTGAGCGGCATTGCGCTGTTGGATCAAATCACGACGCTTTTTATCTTCGTCAGCATGAGCTTCCGCATCTTTTACCATTTGATTGATTTCATCATCGCTCAATCCGCCGGATGCTTTAATACTAATGGACTGCTCCTTGTTCGTCGCCTTATCTTTCGCCGAAACATGAACGATTCCGTTGGCATCTATGTCAAATGTGACTTCGATCTGCGGTACTCCGCGCGGTGCCGGAGGAATGTCCTGCAAATCGAACTGTCCGAGAAGTTTGTTGTTTGCTGCGATCTCTCTTTCTCCCTGGAAAACTCGGATCGTAACACCACTTTGATTATCTTGCGCCGTCGAGAAAATCTGACTCTTTTTCGTCGGAATGGTCGTATTTCTGTCGATCAATCGAGTAAACACCCCACCGAGAGTCTCAATTCCGAGGGACAACGGAGTAACATCGAGCAACAGAACGTCTTTCACGTCGCCTTTTAACACTCCACCCTGAATTGCAGCTCCGACAGCCACGACTTCGTCCGGGTTGACTCCCTTGTGCGGCTCTTTTCCGAAGAATTCCTTCACGCACTCAACAACTTTCGGCATACGAGTCATACCACCGACCAAAACGACCTCTTTAATGTCGCTTGCGGAAATCCCTGCATCCTGCAACGCTTTACGGCACGGCTCGAGAGTCTTCTTGATGATGTCGTCAACCAAGGACTCCAACTTCGCTCTCGTTAATTTCACGGTCAAGTGCTTTGGACCCGTTGCGTCCGCCGTAATGAATGGAAGGTTGATGTCAGTTTCCATTGCGCTGGAAAGCTCGATCTTCGCTTTTTCCGCAGCCTCTTTTAATCTCTGAAGAGCCATGCTGTCGTTTCTCAGGTCGATGTTGTTGTCGCGCTTGAACTCTTCCGCCAAGAAATCAATGATTCTCTTATCGAAGTCTTCACCACCGAGGAATGTATCACCGTTGGTCGCTTTAACTTCGAACACCCCGTCGCCGATCTCAAGAATGGAAACATCGAAAGTTCCACCTCCGAGGTCGTAAACAGCGATCATTCCGGAGCTTTTCTTGTCCAAACCGTAAGCCAAAGCTGCTGCCGTTGGCTCGTTGATGATTCTCAAGACGTCCAAACCGGCAATTTTTCCGGCGTCTCTGGTCGCCTGTCTCTGAGCATCGTTGAAGTAAGCCGGAACGGTAATAACGGCTTCTGTCACCTTTTCTCCCAAGAAATTCTCAGCCGCTTCCTTCATTTTCTGAAGAGTGAACGCGCTGATCTGACTTGGACTGTATTTCTTTCCGCGAGAAGAAACCCAAGCGTCTCCGTTATCCGCCGACACGATTTCGTAGGCCGGATGATATTTTTTCAAGTACTCATCGCTTGCTCTTCTTCCGATTAATCTTTTAATTGCATAAAATGTGTTTTTAAAGTTAGTAACAGCCTGGCGCTTTGCAGCTTGTCCGACCAATTTTTCTCCGCTGTCGGTAAAAGCCACCACAGACGGCGTAGTCCTGACTCCTTCCGTGTTCTCAATAACACGCGGATTCGCGCCATCCATAATCGCGACACATGAGTTGGTTGTTCCTAAATCAATACCAATAACTTTAGACATAATAATCCCCTTTCATAAGGCAAATTGTAACAATACCAATAACTTTAGACATAATAATCCCCTTTCATAAGGCAAATTGTAAACCGTGAAACCCAAAAGGCATTTCACTCACCAAACGGACCGAACCCTACCATAGGCATCCGACTCCGGCACGCGACATCATCGCCACGTACGTTACTACTCATAACTCTTTTCGCCCAAAATGTCAAGAAATTTCGAAGGAAATTTTGAGAATATAGCCGTTCTCCTATCAAAAGAGAAAATTAACGATTTATTAACTTTTAACTCGCGCCAGCCCCTCTGCCCCCACCCTTGGGATTATAGTGCGTAAAAGTCAAAATCGCGTTAATTTCGGGCAACGACGGAGGTAGTCATCCGGCTCCAAGATTTTCTTGGGCAGCGAAGGTGTATTCGCGTGGGCTAATGAAAACGACATCCGCAATTCTATTTTCAGGAAATTTTATCCGTGACGATTGCATTCGATTCGAATTTGCTAACTTTTTGTTAACTATTTTTCGATATCATGTAACGCAGAAAATTATGGCTGGAAAGATCATGCTTAAACTAAAAGAGAAAACCACCGAGTTAATTATTTTGGGTATAATGTACATAGCAATGATGACATATTGCTACATAGCCCTATTCGGAGAAGGTATAAATTTCATTGACACCGATGATTTTATGCGGGTGATTCGCACGAGGGAGTTTTTTGATCATTACGATTTAAGTAATTATGTGATTGCTCGCTCGAACTATCCCTACGGATGCGAACTGCATTGGACTCGTTTATACGATTTTTTCATAATAGGTTTAACTTGGCTGATTGATTTGTTTACGGATTCTCTTGACGGAGCAATCAACTACGCGTGTTTTTGTATAAGTCCTATTTTGGGGCTTGTCAGTATGGTATTTATGTTCAAAATAATGGATAAATTCACTGACAAAGGCAGCGTATTTCTGGCAACGGCTTTATTTTGCGCCTCTCCGTTTTTGATGCCGTTTTTTTCTTTCGGACGTCCTGATCATCACTCGTTTATAACGCTTTGTATACTTATTTACATTTATTACATGATAAAAACGGTTTTAAATGAAACCGAAGACAAACATGTTTATATAAAGGCGGCGGCTGCGACCACGGCATGCGTTTGGGCTTCTCCCGAAACTTTGATCGTTCTGTTGTTGACAGAGGCGATGTTGTTCTTCGCTTACATAAATGATTTCTCGAAGATAAAAAATTTGTATTTTAAAAATCTTCTTACGGCCTGTTTTGTCGGAACTATCGCCCTGATACCTGAAGCAAGTCCTAAAGCGGCGCACGCTCTCTCAATATGTCTATTGATAATGTTGGTACCTTACACAACTTTGTCGAGAAAAGCTTTGAATAACGATCCTTTTTTCAGATGCTGGCACTATATATGTCTGATGTTTATTATGATTTTCCTGTCGAATATTCAGCCGGCAGAATATGACAAGATTTCCATAATACACACTGTCATGTTCATGTGCTTAGCAATATTTTTTGCTGTCAATTTGCAATTAATGAATAGAAAAAATCATTTGTATGATGCAATTGTCTGGGCTTGTGTCATAGCGTTCATATTTTTGTCGATATTCCCTCGATTCCTGATGGGAATGTCTGCTGATATTCCGCAATTTGTGAAAGATATATGGCTTTGTAAAATTTCCGAATTACGCTCACCTCTCACCGGAAACATGATGTGCACCTTTTTGGTTTTTTCGGTGATCACTTTGACGGCTATCGCTGTGAAAGTCCGAGAATTAAAGAAGCAGACTATCGAAGGGAAAAATATTATTTGGGCTGTGTTTATAGTGCTTGCCGGCGGTTATTGGGTTCTGTCGTGCTTTGCTTACCGCATGATTCCGTATTGCGTCATATTCGGGTTGCCGATTATCGTAAGTCTCGGTATGTCCAGCGAATATGTGAAAAAATTCAGCAAGCCAGTGCGAATGATAGTTACCATGACTCTGTCTTGTTTCTTCTTGTTCGCGACTTCTTTTTTCTGCGATTCTGACTTAGATAACGAAAAAGAAATCGACAGAAAATATTCGGATGCGGAACTTTTCGGATACGTGGATAATCTCAGCGCTAAACCGGTGGTCATCATGGCTCATTCCAATCACGGACCGAAATTACTTTATTATACAAAACATCGCGTGCTCGGAGCTCCTTATCACAGGCAGATTGAGGGAATCATTTCGTCCTACATCGTAATGGAAAAGGATAATGACCTGAGCGCCGTCCGAAAAGTTTTGAAAAAGACAAACGCGCAATATTTGTTTATCGGACACAAGCAAGAGAAGCATGTCCCGAACAGTTTTGCGGCGTCGGTTCTGGCAGGAAATACTCCGCAATGGCTGAGTGTGGTAAAAATTCCCGAGAAATTTTCGGATTACAGCATTTTCAAAATTAATCAAGATTTGATTTCCAAAGAGATCAAAGCGGAGGAAGTTTCGAAAAACCCGAAGAAACGGAAATCAAAGTGACGTAAAAAGCTGTCGGACATATTGCGACATTATCCTAAAGTTCTCTCCAGCAGTGTATCCGTTGTAGATTGCCAAAATGGTTTAATAGTTATACCTTAAATTATGCAGCGTGGTTTTGTAAACCGGCATAATTTTTCTGCTTTTTTACAAATATATCTTGCAAAACAAATTGTTGTATGGTAATTGTCTCCCATGGTGTTTGTTTGACATTTTTGTGTAGTTTTTGTATCAAAAAATTGAGGATTTTCAGTGATCTGCGGAGTGCGTAGGTGCACCCGTTGTCCGAATGGAATAAAAACTGTAAAACTCGATTTTTTGGAGAAATTTTACGAAAAATGTTTGGAAATTGTAATATAAAAGGATGAAATTATGAAAAAATCTTTATTTTTAGCCAGTTTAGCGGTTTTAACATTCAACGTGTTAGGAATGAATATTCCAAACGATCAGGGAGAAAACCCCGGAAACAATACTTTTCAGCAGATCAATGAAGAAAACGCAGGACCTAACGCCCAAAATACGTCGATCGATAACAATCTCTCTGCTTGGTTTCAGGCTGTAAAATCGGATAATCTTGATGAAATGAAGAGATTATCGCAAGGATTGGATATTTTTTCTAAAGATGAAGACGGAAATACAGCGTTACATATTGCATCAGCAAATGGAAATTTGGACATTGTAAAATGGATAGTAGGTCGTTACCCCGTTAAATCGTCAGATATTGTACGGTTTTTATCAGCCTACAAGAATCATGTTATTTTAAAAAATGAAGACATTGAGGCTTGGTACAATGAAGCTTTTCATGTCCCTCCAGAGCTTATAAATACAGCTAACGGTAAGAAAAAGACCCCATTGTATATGGCAGTAGAAAATGGACGTCTGGATGTTGTGCAATATCTGGTAGAACATGGTGCGAATGTTAACGAAAGACTAGGGGACGACTCTACCCCATTGCATGTAGCAGCACAAAACGGAGATATGGATATTGTGAAATATCTGGTAGAGCATCGCGCGAGTATCAACGCAAGGGATCTTTTTGGTTATACTCCGTTGATGGATGTTCTGAAACAGATGCATATCTGTAATAAACATACACCACAGGAACTTAAGAAAAGAGAAAATATAGCGATTTATTTAGCTTTATTAGATGGCGTTGATTTTGGTATAAAGACGACAGGTGGGGACACTATACTGGACCTGGCGAGGCAGACACATCGCGAAGATATAATTCAGGCTGTAAAAGAAGCCATAGCAACAAGGTCAACGACCAAATGATCTGAAGTTTTCACTTTTTCAGATAAAACCAATGAAAGCAAAAGGAAAAATTGCGCCTTTTGCTTTTTTTGTATGGATACTCTTTTTTTTCATCTGATATTCTACTTTCAACTAATACTTCAAATACTTACACAGTGTCGCTTTGCAAATTCCGAGGCGCTGGCGATTTTTGAAGGCTGAGTTTGCGCTTTCGGTAGAGAGATTTTGCAGCGCAAGCGATGTTTTCGGCTGTCCCAGCATCTTGTCGAGATTCGGACGGTCCTTCGCCGACCCACCGATTACATCTGAAAAAAATCTTCTCGCAGCCTGCCTTTTTCAGTGCGTCCAGTTGTAAATCTAATTTTGTTGACTCATCAAAACGGCAGTTTCATTCCCGGAGGAAGGATTCCGCCCATGCCGGAGGATATTTGTTCCTCGATTTTCTTTTTGGCGTCGTTGTAGGCCGCGACGACCAAATCGCTGACCATGGTCGCGTCCTCAGGGTTCAACAATTTCGGATCGATAACTAAACTTTGGATTTCATATTTTCCGTTGATTTTTATCGTAACCATTCCGCCGCCCGAAGCGCCTTCGACGGATGTCTCACTTATCTTTTTTTGCGCGTCCATCAACTGCTGCTGCATTTTTTGCGCTTGCTTCATCAAATCAGAAAAATTGTTCATTTGTCTTCTCCATCACTTTTCAATTTCGCACCGGGAAACACTTTCATCACCTCTTCCAGCGAGGGCGCTGATTCATCCGACTGAGAAGTTATATCACGATCTTCCGAGACAGCAAAAGAGTTGGTCTTTAATTTTTTCAAAAATTCATTGAGATCAGGAAGATGTGACGCGTAGATTATTCGGATTATCAGCATCTCGAGAGCGATTTCCTGCCGATCGCAGATCTTCAGCTCGTCCGCGCCCTTCACCAGCATCTGCCAAATTCGGGACAGCGACGACAAAGTCACGTTCTGCGAGATTTTTTGCAATTTATTTTCGGACTCCTCCGGCAAAGTTTTATCGGGAATTTTCAGGTTCGTCTTGGCACAAGTTACGAAATAGATGAAGTCCATCAGTCGAGTCAAAATTGCTTTCGCCGCGACATCATTTGCAATTATTTCGCGATATTTCTCCACGGAACCCTTTAAATTCGAGGACATAATCAATTCGAACAGTTCGAGCAAATCGTTGTCATCCGAAACGCAAAGTATCTCACGCACTTGTTCCGCGGTCAGGGAATTATTGTCGGCGACGTTCAAAATCTGGTCCAAAATCGAGAGACTGTCGCGGATAGATCCGTTAGCGAACCTCGCCACAAGGGACAAAGCCTCGGCTCCGACCGAAATATTTTCCTGATTGCATATGGTGGACAAATACTGCGCGATCAACACGCTGTCGACGTTCTTCAAATCGAACCTCAAAACTCGCGAGAGAATCGTCTCCGGAATTTTGTATATTTCCGTCGTCGCCATCAGGAATTTCACGTGCTCGGGAGGCTCTTCCAGCGTTTTCAGCAGAGCATTGAACGCGCTCTTGGACAGCATGTGGACCTCATCGATAATGAAAATCTTGTATTTTCCTGTCGTCGGCTTATAGCGACAGGATTCGATGATTTCCCTTACGTCGTCCACACCCGTGTTACTGGCGGCGTCGATTTCGATGACGTCGATTTGGCTGTCCTTGGAAAAATTCAGGCAGGACTCGCACTTTCCGCAGGGTTCATATTCATTCGGCTGTCGATTTTCACATCTCAAAGTTTTCGCGAGAATTCTTGCGAGAGTGGTCTTTCCGACACCACGAGTTCCCGTGAACAAAATGGAATGCCCGACACGATCTTTCAAAATTGCCTTGGTCAAAATTTTAACGACAATGTCTTGCCCCACGACATCCGCGAATTTTTGAGGTCTGTATTTATTAGCTAAAGGAACGTACATAATTTATCCACACAAAAAAACGAATTTTGCAAAACCGAACGCGACCCGACGAAGAGCAGTCGACCCACACGGTGTTCACTGCGGCTGCTTCCTTCCGGACCTGACCGGGTTCGCGATCCTCTGTGTCCAACCACTCTATTTTTCAAATATATCAAAACATCGATCGTTGTAACAGTAAAATTAGAGCAAAAAATTAAAAAAATTGCCTATCCAAGATGGTAGTTTTGTGATAGAAAGTCACTGTAATCAACTTACGGAACTTCAAATGACTGGGAAAGATGAGATGTTAAAGGAAGCAGAGAAAAATCCTGCTACTCCGAAGGTACCTCGTGCCATATGGATAGTCGGAATTGTCAGTTTTTTTTCAAATATCGCTTCGGTAGTGATTACGGCTTTTTCGCCGCAGTTTATCATTAACATTTTGGGAGGAACTCCTGCCGCGATGGGATATATTCGTGGATTGTCGGAGGCTCTGTCTTACTTAGTAAAAATGGTCTCGGGAGTCATCAGCGATTGGCTCGGAAAGAGAAAAGTTCTCATGTTATTCGGATATCTTTGCGCGGCTTTTGCAAAACCGATGTTCGCCGTTTGTAGCGGACTGGGACTTTACACTGCCGCTCAGGTTTTAGAGAGGGTCACGAACGGATTGAGAGACACTCCGCGTGATGCATTAATTGCCGACTGCGCCCCGAAAGAATTAAAGGGAGCGAGTTACGGAATTCGTCAAAGTTTTGCCTTTTTGGGATCTATGGTCGGGTCTGTTTTCGCATTTTGGGCTCTGGCTCATTTCGGAACATCTGAATTGGTCTTGAGAATGGTCTACATGGGCGCTGCCGTTCCAATTTTTATCGCAGTCGCATTGATTTACTTCGGAATCAAAGAGCCGAAAATCCAAAGTTTGAAGTCTCGTAAAGGATTTCCCATAAAACGCGCCGATGTGAAACAGTTGGGCTCTCACTTTTGGTACTACATGTTCGTTGTTTTCATTTTTATGTGCTCTAGATACAGCGAATCCTTCTTGGTTTACAGAGCTCAGGATTTAGGATTAGACGTAAAATATGCTCCGTTGGTTTTGGCGATAATGTATTTATTCAACTCGCCGACCTCTCGGATTGTCGGAAATTGGTCTGACAAACACGACAGAAAATTATTTTTGGCATTCGGATTCTGCATGATGTTGGCGTCCTGTATTATTCTGGCGTTGGCAAGCAGCTACTGGATGGTTCTTGCCGGAGCAGCTGTCTACGGAATTCACTACGGCGCGACTCAGGGAACTTTCTACGCGATGGTTTCCGATTACTCACCTCCTCAAATTAAAGGAACCTCCATCGGAATTTTTAACCTTGTTTGCTGTTTGGGAATGTGCATCTCGAACGTGCTTACGGGGGAGTTCTGGACGCGTTTCGGATCCGAATGGACCTTCATCGTAATCTCGGCGATATCATTTATAGCGGCAATCGCTATGATGTTTGTCAAAAAACCGAACAAAAAAATGAGAATTCTTGTCGTCGCAAAAGAGGAGGTTTCGAAAGCATGAAAGAAGAAACGAGAAAAGTTTGCGAATCGATCGAAAAATCTCTGTCCCTGCTGCGGAGGTTTCTTTGACCCGAGTAAGCTGAAATCCAAGCTCGAACAATTGAACGAACAGAGCGCGTCCAACGATTTGTGGGAAGATCAGGAACGGGCAAAAACGATTTTGCGTCAAAAATCAGAAACTGAAGCCGAACTTTCGCGTTTTGAGCAAGCGGAGACTAAATTTTCCGATCTCAAAGAGATGCTCGAATTGGCGGAGTCCGAAAACGAGACGGAATTAATTGCGGAAACAGAACAGCAGCTGCAGGATTTGGCGTCTTACATGCAGGTTTATCAGCTGGAGTGTTTCTTTTCGGGTGAGGCTGACCAGAACAGTTGCTACCTCGAAGTCCACTCGGGAGCTGGCGGCACGGAAGCTCAAGATTGGGCGCAAATGCTGCTGCGCATGTATTTCCGCTGGGCAGAATCTCACAAATACGGAATTGAAATCCTCGAAGAAAGCGAAGGCGAGGAAGCGGGAATTAAATCCGCAACGCTGAAAATCACGGGAGCAAAAGCTTACGGTTGGCTCAAGAGTGAGTCCGGCATTCATCGGCTGGTGCGAATTTCTCCTTTTGATTCCAACGCGCGTCGCCATACGAGTTTCGCATCCATTTGGGTTTACCCCGTTGTGGACGACGCGATCAAGGTCGAAATCAATGAGAGCGATCTGCGAATCGATACCTACAGAGCCTCGGGGGCAGGAGGTCAGCACGTTAACAAGACCGACAGTGCCGTTAGAATCACTCACATTCCGACAGGAATCGTCGTGCAGTGTCAAACCGACAGATCTCAGCATCGCAACCGCGCGATCGCCTATGACATGCTGAAATCGCGGCTGTACGAGTTGGAACTCCGCAAGCGCGAGGAAGACAAAAACCAGGACGTCAAAAACGAAATCGGCTGGGGCCACCAAATCCGCTCTTACGTCATGCAGCCTTACCAGATGGTCAAAGATCTGCGCACGAACTTTGAAAAAGGCAATGTCTCGGCAATCTTGGACGGGGAAATCGACGACTTCCTGCGAGCATCGATCAGCGCGAGAGTCGCAGCCGAAAGCTGAAAACCGTAATTAATTGATTTTTAACCTTTTTGTGCTATTTTCCCAAGGGTGGGGGCAGCGGGGCTGGTGCGAGTTAAAAGTTAACAAATAGTTAATTTTCAGGCCTATTTCTCCGCGATCTTGCGAGATCGACGACTTCCTGCGAGCTTCGATCAGTGCGAAGGTGACGCAGAGCGGTGAGAATTGTTAGCAGAAGCGCTGATTTTATCGAACTGATCATGCATCCATTTTGAATGATGTATAGTATAAGGCACCAAAATCACGATAAGAATAATCACCGCTATTCCGATTCCTTTCATATGACTGAAGATATCCGCGCGCGCTTTGTTTTTCTCCTCTTCAGTTCCGAAAAAATATGAGACAGCCATTTCTGTCAGCGGATAATAAAACGCGAAATACCACATTAAAGTTCGAGAAAAACAAGTCAAGGCCAAAATCGGAATTAGCCCAATCCATCGAATTTGCGTGTATTTCGGATTATTCGCGCTTTCTTCATATACCAAAAGTTTCTCAAAATACGGAAGTTTCAGTAAAATATAGAGTTCGAAAATCGCGACAACTCCCGCTGTGAAAAAAGGATAAATCGGTGAATACAATCCCATCAGCATTGGTCCGAAAATGTCAAAGACGATCCATACCCAAAGATACCAATTTATCCAACGATCTTTCATGAGATTTCTCCTTTTTTTAGCAACCATAGCAAAAAAAGATTAAGATTTTGATAATTTGATACAAACCAAAATAACAAAAATGGTAACGCCTCCAATTCCTGCGCGCACTTTGTTTTTCTCAGCTCAGTAAAATTGAAATGCAGATTATCGCAATGAAAACGACAAATCCGAGAATTCCCACCACCATCGCGACGCCGGAATTCAGTTGACGTTGCCCCGGATAACGCCAGCCCATAATTTTTTGCATCTGATTTTTGATGTCGGGATCTTTTTTTATCCTTTCGCGATCTTTTGTCGTTGGGTCAGAATCTCCGAGAATAAATTTCGCCGCCGCCCTGATTTTTGTTTTTGTTTCCTCTTCCATTTTTCAGTTCCTTTTTATAAAAACTTTAGCGTACTTTATCAGTGTATTTTCGTACCAAATCTTTCCATTTCCCCCAGATGATATTTTCGGAGTGACTTTGCATATCTTTTTTTGCCAGGATCCCCAATTTTTCACGCTTTTTCGGATTATCCATTAAAAATTTCAATTTTTCAGCGAAATCTTTCGGAGAATTTTCACTTAACAGGCCGTTTTTATTGTGTTTAATGATTTCGTTTACACCATCGCAAATGGACAAACCTACGCAAGGGATTCCCGCGTTCATTGCTTCTCCAAGGACCAATGGCCAACCTTCGCAAGTGCTGGGTAGTGCGAAAATATCCGTATCTTTCAAAACTTTTTCCACGTTTTTTGTAGATCCTTTCAAGAAGATTCGGTCTGTCATCGCAAAGTCGGAGATCATTTTTTGATATTCTTCTTTTTTGGGGCCTGAACCCCAAAGTTCGACAATCCATTCAGGATAATCTTTTGCGATACTCGAGAAAGCACGTATCAATAAATCCTGATGTTTGCGATTATCCAGAGATGCGATACATACAATCTTTTTCCGTCCCGACCTGTGATAATTTATGGAAAAATTATCAAATTTTTTTGCGATGTTTGAAATTGTCACCATTTCGCCCCGAAATGATTTCGGTACCGTAGCTCGATAACTGTCCAACAGCACTTGGACAACATCTGCCTTTTGATAAGTTCCTTCCAACAGTTTGTTCATCCAATCTGGTCTCGGCCAGAAGCGATTGCTGTAATCATTTATCGGGTTGCCATGAACTGTCAAAATGATAGGTATATCAAAATCTTTTTTGTAAGTAACATTCAAAAGAATGGGCAAAGAAAAACATATTATAAGATCAGGGTTATTATTCTTGATAAATTCGTTGAGAATGTCGTTTCGACATCTTAACTTAATAAAAAACCTTTGAGGATCAGATGTTATCAACGTTTTTAATTTACTAATCAATGAAATTAAAAA
>CADARG010000033.1:16364-26478 GCA_902790255.1 uncultured Pseudomonadota bacterium
TCACATTTTTGTTCAGATTATAAAATGTATTTCCCCGTTTCGTCTCCATCGTCGCAATAGTGACATCATATCCACAACTATCCATAACATTCGCCATATTACAAAGGACGTGTTCGACTCCTCCCTGTCCATCAATTAAATATTCCCCGATTAACAGAAGTTTTTTCTTATCCGAAACATTGTGAGAGAAGTTTTTCCCTGTTTCTTTTATTTTTGTATCGGAAGAATTTCTAATTTCTTGCGTTTTTTTCTTCAACGACTTTGTAACATCCCGGATCAGATCATTTTTACATTCATTCAGAGCTAAAAAAATGGATTTACAAAAAATCTTTACTATATCCATGTAATGCTTGAAATTATAGGTAAAATAGAAGTCCGATGTAACAAATAAATAAAAATAACGAGGAAAATTTCTCGCAAGTTTCTCGTCATTTAGTTCGTGTTTTTTCAGAAAATTATGTATTACCTTAAAAAGATATTTTCGCTCTGAATCAGAAAAAGGCAATTTACAGAATCTTCCGTGAGGTTCTGTTTTTATAAACGATAACAAATGTACTTTTTCATTCCATAAACCGTATTTTGTATGGAACTTTTCCAGAATTTCAAACCACCTTGGAATATCTTTTAGTATTTTGTTCTTATCTATGTTGTGTTCACTGGATTCTGCATGTTGTCTGTAAAAGTATTTTGCGGATTTACAGAGAGATATTTTGTCCGCTAGTGCCATTACTTTATGAATGAACAGCCCGTCTTCGCACGGCTGCATATGTTCTTGGAATCTCACGTCTGGATATTTTTCCAAAAAATTTCTCGTCACTGCAATGCCCCACGCGGGTAACGTTCCTATCAATTCAGTGGGAATTTTGCAAAAATCCTCGCCGATTATGACGCAATCGCAGGATTCCTTTTCGAAAACTTTACTGACTTTTTCGATAAATTCTCGCTCCAAAGTATCGTCGGAATCCGCGCAAAAAATATAGTCTCCGGAAGACGCTGCGATTCCGTTGTTCCGAGCGATCGCAACCCCCTGATTATCTTGCTTTATATATTTAATTCGCCCGTCACGTTGTGCATATTTTTTGCATATTTCATCGGCATTTCCAGGAGAACCGTCGTTCACCAAAATTATTTCAAGATTCGGATAACTTTGATTTATCACACTTTTAATACATTCGGGCAAGTACTTCTCTGTGTTATGTATCGGAATGATTATGGAAAATTTTTTTAAATTTGTTGCAGATTTCGTATGCGAAGTTGCTTGTGCTGAAGCAGAATTTCCAAGGATTGAAAAAATAGAAAAAAGAAGAAAAAGACCTCTCACAATCCGAAGCAATGGAAGAAAACATTCCCCATTTCCAAATGGAAAATTTTTCGCCGCCGCCCTGATTTTTGTTTCCTCTTCCATTTTTCTGTTCCTTCTACAAAAGCTCATACTTGATAGAAATTTACAGTGAGCTTACGGGTGGATGAAGCATAAACCAGAAAAGAGCAGCTACGACAAGCGCCAAAATTATCGGCGCCACAACCAATATATATAAATAAGTTTTCAGCTCGGGAATTCCTTCTTTTTCAAGAATTTGATGCCGCTCTTCGTGAGAAACTCGGAAAAAATTGATAATGCTGTCGATTCTGATCGTTGCGATGAAATACAGCTCCGAGAAGTAAGCCCATTTGAAAACAAAAATCAAAAATGCGACAAGGCAGGACATCACTATCAAGCGAATTTTTCCGTGGCTCGGGTCCTCAGCATACTTGGCAGCGTCGCAGAAATATTGCGCTCCCGGCAGCTGGAAAAACATGTATGCTTCGAAAATCACGGCAACGGACAGATAAAAGATTCTTTGAATTGCGACCCCGTAGTGTTTTGCCAACAAAAAATATCCAAATCCTCCGACCAAAAGCCACAACGTGAAAATCAAAAACTCTTTTACACTCGATCTTTTCATAAGCTCTCCTTTCTATCGAGCAATTCTATTGGATAGTGGTTAATTTTTGGTTAATGTTCAGGATTTTTTGCACTCGGGCGCGCGGAGATCAAACACGCCTTGTCGCTTTTTGCGCCGGAGGAACAAAATGCCGAAATTCAACTCTTTCTCAAATTTGAAAAATGCCTATATCAAAAATAAAACCAAAAATATTTTTGTTCGTAAAATATAGTCACTGATTCGTGTCCATCGGGAAAATATGTCACAAAAGGTTAACATTTGGTTAAGTTAACCATTTGTTAATAATTATTATTTTTCCGCCCCTCACTCCCCACCCTGGGCATGGTAGCACGGAAAAGTTAAAATCGCGTTAATTCCGGACAGCACCGACATGGACTTTATACGTCCTATATTCTTTTTTTCGTGAAATCAAAAAGTTAATATTTGGTTAAATTAACCTTTTGTTAATAATTATACCCCTTTCAATTTGCTAATACATATTGAATAGCATCAAAAATAGGAAAATTACTATATTATTTTCGATAAAGGTCTGGCAAATACAATCTATTTGTGTCATAATGGTTAAAAACTGAGATAGACAATGGGAGATTACATGCGAAACATATTGTGGATTTTGCCGATTTTTGTGTTGTGCCAGTGTATGAGTCGGCAGACTGATAGGACAATTTTATATAGAGCATTACGTGCTAAAGAAGCGAGTGATGACAGAGAATCAAGCAAAGAATATATTAAGCAAAAATTTTTATTTGAGAGCAGTTTGTTATTTTTGATGGAAAAACATAAGAACGATTCCTTTCCTTTGGCTAAAATAAGCGAATCTGTAGATACTAAAGATGGTCTATACGAATATAACAAAGCAGCCGCGGAATTTTTTAATGAACATATAGTAAAGTATTCCTCAGAAAAGTATAAGAATTTGCTTGAATCACTTCGTATTAAAGTAAGGTATAGAATGGAAAAAATAAGAAAAAATAGACAGAAGGAGAAGAATAATGCAGAGAGTTAAAATTGATCGTCGGAACAATATCAACTACTCAGTCTGGTTTGTTTTGTTCTTATTTTTAAGCGCTTGTTCTTCTTGGAAAGATTTTCCGTATTACGAAAAAGACGCGAAATTACTCCCAAATGAAGCAGTTGGAATATTTCGTGTAATTAATGCTGATAACCACAAAGATGGATGGTTTAATTGCACAATAAATTTAGCCATCACAAAAGATGGCACACGGGATCGGATTTTGCTGTTCAGTGATGGTTTTATAGACGATGCTGACAGCAGCATGATATGCGTAAAACGTATCACTTCTGGAACATATTCTCTCAATAGTGCCTCAGCTCATCACGGTAATTACATTACAAGTTGGCATTTTTTTAATTATTTTAACGTGAAACCAGGAGAGGTTTTTTACCTGGGGGACATTATTCTCTCCGAGGATACTTCAAATATGTTGTTAGTAAACAACTTTAGTGCAGTACACCGAAAATTGAAATTTTTGTACCCAGAATTAGCGGACAAATTGACATATAAGAAGCTCCTGGACAAACCTAAGAACTGAAAATTTGCAGTTGTTTAACTGTTTGATTTTGCTATATAATTTTCTAAAGGTTGCAATATCAAGGTTACCTGTAACCCAAGCAATAGTTTTTCTTGATTTGCGACCAACGACTTCATTATCGTCATCAGAGAACGAACTCACTCCGCCGTTGATTTCGGTTTGGGATTTCTCGTCAAGCAACAAAATTTAATTGAGCATAATTTCAAACTCACAATCCGAAAATTTGGGATTATCGGGTTGATCTATTGGTTGAGGATGTTTTTGATTCTTTGAAATTTTGTAAAAACTTAGAAGATTTTTGTTTATATAAGTTAATTCAAGTACTTTTGGGATAGAACGGGAAGAATATTTTGTTTTAAAATAACTGCCGGAAAAATTATTTCCGTGCAGATGTACTAAAACAAAGTGACGATTTATGGAAGATAAAACATTTAACGCTCTTTCAGGATTGTTGCGAGGAATGTGAATCTCTATGGCTATTCCTGTGATGTTTTGAGCATTTTTCAATATATCATCCATCACCTCAAATTCAGCTCCTTCAATATCCATTTTGATGAAGATTTTTTTATCAACTAATCCCAAACGGAGTAATTGCTCATGAAAAAAAGAAATATGTCCTGACGAAGCCTGTTCTTCATATAAATAATCACTCATTCCGATACATTCGCTGAAAAAATGGCACCTGCTGTCGCCCGTATTAATATTTTGGACGCCGCAATCGAATCCAAAAGAAGGTTTGTCAAAACGCTGAGAAAATTCTCGTTCAAATGAAATGTCATCAGCGATTCCATATCCCATTAAAACATCAGCTGATTCCAGAGCTATGACAGGAACAACATATCCTCCGTCATTATCTTTTCCTAATCTAACGAATTTCAGGGAATTATCTTTCACTTTCGCATCATAAACTACCAGCATAGAAGCTATTTCGTCAAAAATTTTTTGATGTGAAAAACTGTTTAGTTCAGAAATCATCCTTCTATTCTCTATGATATAACATGCTTCTTTTCCTATAATAAAAAACACTATAAGTGTTATTGCGACACCTAACACTGTGTCGAACTTAGGCAATTTTCGGAGCAATTTCTCGATTAAATGTCGTATAAATTTTAAGGCGTTGTAAGGATGATCTATTAAGTTTTCTCTCTTTTTAGACTTCCCCCCCGTCAAACTTTTTGACAAACCGTTTCATCATCCGCTCCAAACTATAAAAACTTATGTGAAACAGTCTAATTATGAATTAGTTAATTTTTGGTAAAAATTTCAACCGATTTAAAACTATATCTTCACGCCAGACTTCTTCGAGATGAAATAATTCACTGAAATTTTAAACGGCAGCTCACTCCGCCAGCACCGAGACGCATTCATCAGAGAACGAGCACACTCCGCCGTTGATTTCAGTTTGGAATTTTTCTCCGTCATTTTTGAAAACTATCAGCCGCCCGCGCTGCAAATTCGTGACGATCGAGATGTGATGCGGAAGGATTGTCATTTCGCCGTTCTGCGCCGGGACAGTCACTTTCGCTGCCTCGCCCTCGTAGACAACCTCTTCTGCTTTGAAAATTTTGACCTTCATTTATCCCCTCCATCCTCTTTCGAACTCAATTCACTCTTAACATTCCGGGTATACGACATAGGCTTCCACGTCTTGAATATATATCCGACAACATCTCTATAATCTCCAAAAACTTTTGGCTTTTGCGGAGGAACAACATATTCGACAACATTCTTATAATAGCTGTAAACCAACGGTCCTTGCGCTAATGGGACATAAAGAGAAACATCGTTATAGAGATTAATCTGTGGCGGCGAACTACGGAATACCCCAGCCATAAATCTCTACGCCTCTTTCTTCGCTTTTTCGAAGGCTTCTTCGATCGTTCCGACCATGTAGAAAGCGGATTCCGGCAGTTCATCGCATTCTCCGGCAATGATCGCGCCGAATCCCTTGATAGTGTCGGCGAGATCGACGAACTTTCCTTTCAACCCCGTGAAAACTTCTGCAACATGGAACGGCTGCGACAAGAATCTCTGAATCTTTCTAGCACGCGCGACAACCAACTTGTCTTCCTCCGACAGCTCGTCCATTCCCATGATCGCGATGATATCCTGCAGCGATTTGTAGGTCTGCAAAATTCGCTGAACCTCTCGGGCAACGCGGTAATGTTCCTCCCCGACAATCAACGGAGATAACATACGCGAAGTCGAATCCAACGGATCAACCGCCGGGTAAATTCCCAACTCGGAGATCTTTCTGTTCAAAACCGTGGTTGCGTCCAAATGCGAGAATGATGTCGCCGGAGCAGGGTCCGTCAAATCGTCCGCCGGAACATAAATCGCCTGAACCGAAGTGATAGATCCCTTTACGGTACTTGTGATTCGCTCCTGCAATTCTCCCATGTCGGTCGCCAAAGTCGGCTGATATCCGACCGCCGACGGAGTACGTCCCAGCAGTGCCGAAACCTCCGATCCCGCCTGAGTAAATCTGAAAATATTGTCGATGAACAACAACACGTCCTGATGCTCGACGTCACGGAAATATTCCGCCAAAGTCAAACCCGTAAGTGCTACACGCGCCCTTGCTCCAGGAGGCTCGTTCATCTGTCCGTAGACAAGCGCGGCTTTGGATTTATCGCCTTCGGGATCGATAACTCCCGACTCGATCATCTCGTGATACAGGTCGTTTCCCTCACGCGTACGCTCTCCGACTCCGGCAAAAACCGAAAATCCTCCGTGAGCCTTCGCGATATTGTTGATCAGCTCCTCGATCAGAACAGTTTTTCCGACTCCAGCACCTCCAAACAAACCGATTTTTCCACCTTTTGCATAAGGCGCGAGAAGGTCAACGACTTTAATTCCGGTGACCAAAATTTCCGACTCTGTCGACTGATCGACAAACTCCGGCGCACTGCGATGAATAGGATATTTCGTGTCGGAATTTATCGGACCGCGCTCATCCACAGGTTCTCCGATAACGTTAATAATTCGTCCGAGCATCTGCCGACCGACAGGAACCTCGATCATGCGCCCTGTGTCGATAACTTCTTGACCTCTGAATAACCCGTCGGTGACATCCATTGCGATGGTACGCACTGCGTTCTCTCCCAGCTGCTGCGCCACCTCGAGAACCAACTTTTTTTCGCCGTTCATCACCTCAAGAGCGTTTAAGATGTCCGGGACTTTGTCGGGAAACACGACGTCCACAACAACACCTAAAACCTGAGATATATAACCTTTATTCTGTTCCATTTCTTACCCTCATTCCGAAGTTTTAATTCACAATTTTAATCATTCGCAATCGCGTCCGCACCTGCCACAACCTCCGTCAGCTCCTGGGTGATTCCGTACTGTCTCGTGCGGTTGTATCTTATCGTCAGATCGCTCAGCATTTCGTCGGCGTTACGTGTTGCGTTATCCATCGATCTCATACGAGAGCTCTGCTCACTCGCCGTGCTTTCCAAAGCCGCCTGATAAATTTGGATTCCCAAGTTGTAAGGCAGCAAATTTTCCAACACCTCATCTGCGCTTGGCTCGAAGATGGTCTCGGTGATGTCGTTATTTTCCTCCTGTTTGAGCGGAATCAAACTTTCCTCGCCAACGACCATCCTCATAGCCGAATAATAGTGAGTATAGATAAGAGAAACTTTATCGACTGTCTCTTTGCGAAATTCATCGATCACCCGAGTAGCAAGATTGCGAGCGTTCCCGAGAATTTCTCCCCTGTAAAAATCGGTCACTAATTCCAAAGATTCGCTTTCCGACAGAGCGTGTTTCAGCATCTGATATAATTTATTTCCGGCGCATAAAATCTTAACTTTGACGCCCGATTTGCGACGTTCCGCGACAATTTCCTTCAGCTTTTTGCCGAGTAAGTAGTTGAAATTCCCGCAAAATCCCTTGTCGGATGCAAATGCGATCAACACTTCGCTTTTCACAGACTCACGACCGTCGAACAGTTCGTAACTTTTTGCGAGATTTTCCCTTTTGATCCTTGCCAGAATTTTTTTCAATTCGTTCGCATAAGGCTTGGAGGCCAAAGCGCGCTGCTCGGCTTTGCGCAACTTCACTCCGGCAACCAATTTCATGGCCGCAGTGACTTTGCGAATCGCTCTGATTCCGCCGATTTTTATGCGCAGCTCTTTCAGATTAGCCATTATTTCCGAACCCTCTCAGACTAGCCATTGCCCTCAAAATCCTTCAGATACTGATCCAAAATTTCATTCAACTTCGCCTCGGTCTCATCGGTGATCTTCTTGTTCGTGCGAATGTCAACCAGGATTTCCTCTGCCTCGCGCCTAATGCGATCCAGCACGTATTTTTCGAAATCTTTGACCTGCGAAAGTTTCAGGCTGTCCAAATACCCGTGAACTCCGAGATAGATCGCCACCACCTGATCTTCAACTTTCATCGGAGAATATTGCGGCTGTTTCAAAATTTCCGTCAACCTTTCTCCGCGCGCGATCAGTTGTTTACTGGAGGCGTCTAAATCGGAGGCGAATTGTGCAAAACTCGCCATTTCTCGGTATTGTGCTAACTCTAACTTAATTTTTCCGGCGACCTGCTTCATGCATTTTGTCTGAGCTGCCGATCCGACACGGCTGACCGAAGCTCCCGCGTTAATTGCAGGACGAATTCCCTTGTAGAACAACTCATTTTCGAGGAAAATCTGTCCGTCGGTAATCGAAATCACGTTGGTCGGAATATATGCTGAAATGTCTCCCGCCTGAGTCTCAATGATCGGGAGGGCTGTCAAAGATCCGCCGCCCAGCGACTCATCCAACTTCGCCGCTCTTTCCAGCAAACGAGAATGCAAATAGAAAACATCTCCCGGATAAGCTTCTCGCCCTGGAGGTCTGCGCAACAGCAATGACATCTGACGATAAGCCACAGCGTGTTTCGAAAGATCGTCGTAAATAATCAGTGCGTGCATGCCGTTGTCGCGGAAATATTCTCCCATCGCACAACCCGCATACGGAGCAAGATATTGCATCGGCGCGACATCGGAAGCAGTTGCGGCAACGATTGTAGTATATTCCATCGCACCTGCGTCTGTCAAGGTCTTGACGATCTGCGCGACCGAGGATCTCTTTTGCCCGATCACAACGTAAATACAGTATAATTTCTCGCTCTCGATGTTTTTATCGAAAGCATATTTTTGGTTGATAATCGTGTCGATCGCGATGGCTGTTTTTCCCGTCTGACGATCTCCGATAATTAACTCTCTTTGGCCTCGCCCGATCGGAACAATTGAGTCGACGGCCTTCAATCCCGTTTGCATCGGCTCGAACACTGATTTTCGCGCGATAATTCCGGGCGCTTTGATGTCCACGGGCTTAGATTCGGTAGCGTTGATGTCTCCTTTTCCGTCAATTGGTTCTCCGAGCGGATTTACAATACGCCCCAGCAGCGATTTTCCAACCGGAACTTCCAAAATTTTGTGGGTACGGCGAACCTCCATGCCTTCGTGCACATCGCGGTCCTCTCCGAACAACACAACGTCGATCGTGTCCTCGCCCAAGTTCATCGCCAAACCCGAAGTTCCCGACTCGAACACAACTTTTTCGTTCATCGCGACATTATCCAGACCGTAAACGCGAGCGACTCCGTCTCCGACCGACAGAACTTTTCCGACCTCGACGAATTCCGGACCTGCGTCAAAATTCAGAATTCTTTCCTTTAATATTGAACCAATTTCCGATGGTTTAATTTTCATAACTACCTCCATGCGCCCGAACAAAATCGGACTCGTATACTTTTAGCGCAAACAGCTGGGAAATTCAAGGTGGACGGGAAAGAACAGTCCGCCTAACTGTTACGTCGTTCATGATCTCCGTCTTGAACTCTGCGAACTATTTCCGTAAATCATTTAAATTCGCAAAATCAACGGACATTATTTTTTGTGTCTTTCCGCAAATCGTTCTCGCGCATGACTTCTTCCATGACGCGAATGTATTCGTCGACCATTGCATCGCGGTCGGAATATTTTTTTGTCTGCTCATATCCCTTCCGGATGAGATCTTTTCGAAGCTGCGGATCGTCTGCCAATCGGTGCATCGCCTGGGTTATGCTGTCTGTGTCGAACGGATCAAAAAATAACGCCGCAGAACCTCAGGCAACAGGAATTCCATTTGCCATTGCCTCAACGATCGGCATCCCGAATCCCTCGTAAACCGACGGATGAATAAAAGCCAGCGCGTTTTTCAGAAGAATTCCCAGTTCTTCATCAGGAACAAACCCACTGATAATCAGGCGATCGGAGCGGAAATCACTAATCGGACGTGACTTAAATTTGCTGGGATATTTGCCCACCAAAATCAGTTTTATCTCTGTATTTTTTTGCGCGAATTTGTTGAAAGCTTGCATCAGCGCGCCGTGATTTTTATTTTTCCACCAAGATGAACAAAAGATAAAATATTTTTGAGGGGCTAATTTATATTTATTTAATACAGCTTGGCTTTTTTCAGGAGTTGCTTTCGAATACACTCGCGTTCCCAATTTTATCGGAATATGTTTCACAAAATCTTCGGACACATGGAATTTTTCACATATTCGTTCCCGAGAAAATTCCGACACGGTGATGATTTTTTTCGAAAAATGAATAGCTTTGTCCATGCA
>CADARG010000034.1 GCA_902790255.1 uncultured Pseudomonadota bacterium
ATTCGAGAGTTTTGTTGATCCGTTTATTATCATGTTTAGTGTTCCGTTTTCGATCACGGGAGCGTTGACTGTTCTCTGGATCATTCCTGATGGTACATTAAACATTTATTCTAAGATAGGACTTGTTACGCTGATAGGTCTTATTACAAAGCATGGAATTTTAATTGTTGATTTCGCGAATCGAGCGCGTGCGGCAGGTAAAGAAGCCTTTGATGCTGTGCGTGAAGCATCCTATATGAGATTGCGTCCTATTTTGATGACGACTTTTGCAATGGTGATCGGAAATATTCCTTTGGCTTTTGCCATGGGGGCGGGTGCAGCAGCTCGTCGTCAGATAGGGTGGTCTATAGTCGGAGGTATGTCGATCGGAACTCTATTTACGTTGTTCATTGTTCCTGTAGTTTACTATTTGTTCTCAAGATTTAGAGAAGTTAACACAGAGCTTTATAAATAATGAATTTTAGATACGTGAAATACCTGATGTTGGGAACTGTTTTCTCAATTCTATGTTTCAGTCAGGCAGTTTCGGGTAAGCCTTTAAATGGCGCGGAGCGTGCTGAAGATGGAACATCTCATAATGAGAAAAAGCAGGGTACTTTGAAAAGGTTGGCGAAGCTGAAAATCGATTATGTATCTCCCGGAAGTGGAGTGGAGAGTAATTTCCGTAGAGAATATCTTAAAGGTATTCAAAAATTTGGGGTATCAATTCCGGATGAAGCATTTATTAATAAGAATATTTGCAAATTTTCTGACACTGATACCAACAGATTTAACAGGTTTAAACATAGTATTGATTCGGATTCCGAAATCATTTGGGTTATGCGAGGTGGATTTGGTTCCTATAAATTAATAGATGCTTTGAAAGATCTTCCTCATCCCAAGAAAAAGAAAATTTTAATAGGGTTTAGTGACATAACCGCGTTGAATCTTTTCATTTCCCAAAACTGGAAGGATTGGATTGTAATACACGCGCCGATGATAGTTCATCTCGGTAAAAATGAGTATCATCATCCAAGTTGGAGTATATTGTTAGATATTTTAGAAAATAAAATTACGCAGTACGAAATGACAGGATTGTCTCCTTTAAATGAATCAAGTAAGAGAGCGAAGGATCAACAAATTCGCGGTAAGCTTACAGGCGGAAATTTAACACTGATCGAGTCCAGCTTGAAAACAAGTTGGGAAATAGACACCGACGGTAAAATTTTGTTCATAGAGGATTGTCACGAAACTGCGCCAAGCATATATCGATCTATGTATCATTTGAAGGAAGCAGGAAAGTTATCTAAAGTAAAAGCTATAGTTTTTGGGCATTTTGTTGGTGTTTCGGAGTATAAAAAATATTTGAAGCATTTTGCTAGTGAGGTGAATATTCCGGTATTCATCACCGATCAGTTTGGACACGGAAAGAATAATTTTCCGTTAGTTTACAATGCAGATGTTTGTATTGAAAATAACACATTGATTGTGAATTTACCTAAAAAAGATAAAATTTCGAGAAAATAATATCTTTTTTCTTGGTGATACCCTTTATACCCAAAAATAGATTGCAAACTCAGGCGATTTTTTTATACTAGAACAAGATAATTTTGTAGAGGAAATAATGTTCAGGGGGTATATTGCCGCGGTAGTAACTCCGTTTAAAGATGGCAGGGTGGATTTTGAATCTTTCGGAAGGCACGTAAAATGGTTGTCGAATTCTGGAATTTCAGGAATTGTTGTTTGTGGATCCACGGGCGAATCTCTTTCTTTAACCTCGCAAGAACAAAAAGACTTAATCCAATTTGCGAGCAAGATTGTTTCAAAAAAAATAAAATTGATTGGAGGTGTGATTTCTCCGTCAACAGAGGTTTGCTTGAATCTCATGAAAAATTCCGAAGAATATGTTGATGGATTTTTGTGTATCTGTCCTCCTTATATTAAGCCGACTCAAGCGCAAATTGTCGCACATTTTTCCAAATTAAATGCAGAGACTGCGAAACCGATCATTTTGTATAACAATCCATCGCGAGTCGGAACAAGTATCGAAAGGGAAGCTTTTAATTATCTCTCAAAATTGAAGAACATTGTTGCAATTAAAGAGTGTGCTCATGATTTGTCCAGATTCACTATGTGGCGAAAGGGTTTAAGCAGGGATTTCGATTTTCTTACGGGAAATGACGATAGCGCATTCGGAGCTTTAGCGATGGGAGCGGTCGGAGTTATTTCTGTAAGCGCAAATGTCTGTCCTCGACTTTGTGTTTTAGCTTATGATGCGTTTATGCGTGGAGATATGACCGTATTCGCAAAATATAGAGATGACTTGGCTTCATTGCATTCTCTTATGTTTGCTGAACCGAGTCCTGCCCCGGCGAAATATGCCTTGAGACGATTGGAAATTATTGCTTCTGAAGAGGTTCGAGAGCCACTGACTTCGATTAGCGATGGTCTCCGTCAAAAGATAGATGAGTTTTTAGGAGAAATTGTTCCATGTCAAAATATAGAGAAATCGGCGTAAATCGAAAAGCACATTACGATTATGAAATAATCGATACTTTAGAAGCAGGGATCGTTCTGTTCGGTACGGAAGTGAAATCTTTGCGCAGCAACAAGGTGAATCTCACTGATTCCTACGCGGGGTTGACGGCCGACAACGAAGTTTTCCTTTATCAAATGGGCATTCCGAAATATTCCATGGCAAATTTGATGAACCACGAGCCAAAGAGAAATCGAAAACTTCTTCTGAAAAAAAGAGAAATACAAAAATTAATCGGCAGCCTGAAAAAAAGCGGTTACTCGTTGATTCCGTTGAAAATATACTTTAATGAAAAGGGATTTGTGAAAATTTCTCTCGGTCTCGGAAAAGGAAAGAAAAACATAGACAAACGCGAAACCATAAAAGAACGTGAGTGGAACCGCGAAAAATCCAGGATTTTGAAAAATAGTTTTAGGTAAATGGAGAATAAATCTTTCGATGAATTCTGACAAATAGCAATTATTTATAAAATGGCGTTGGTGGTTTGTGAAGTTTGTTTTTTCGAATTTTTCTGTAAATTTTTCGAGAAATCCAAATCGTTGTGCACCAGATTATCCAGATAAGCAGGAAGCTATATCCAAACCAATCAGAATTAAAGTAGGAATCGAATTTGAAATTGAGACACTCTATAGTAATCACAAATACAACCCAACAAACGATCGGAATTGGAATCATTGTTTTCATCAGGATACGATATAATAAGACTGTTTTGTAATGCTTGTTTTTGTCATTTTTTAGTTCTTTTCCTTTGACTTTATATACTAAAAAAAAACTCATTTGCATATGATCCTCCGAAATTTATGATCATTGTATTTTAAAAACATTAACAAAAAGTAAAAAAAATGCTTCAGCGAATTTGTAAACCAGGACTTGTTAAAGATGTTATATATTTGACTTCGCCAACACAAAAAAACTCCCCAACATTTCTGTTGAGGAGTTTGAATTTCCAAAAATTTTAAATTACCTTAAAACTTCTCTTTTCTTTCGAGAGTTTTTTTTTGGAGATTCTCCGCTTGAATCCGACTTCTTTTTTCTTTTTGTGGCAGAAGTCTCTTCGTTCTCAGATTCTTTCGAAGGTCTTTTTCTTTTACAACCTTTTCTCGGATTTTCAGTTGCCTCATCATCTGGACTGTAGGAGGTTTCGCAATTAACTCTCATGGTTAATCTCGCACGACCTTTGTTGTCGTACCCTTTGAAGAGTACTCTAATCTCATCACCCTCCGCCAGCACATCTGAAACATCTTCAACGCGTTCATCCGAGATCTCGCTGACATGTACCAACCCCTCGCGAGTTCCATAGAAATTAACGAAAGCACCGAATTCCATGATTTTCACTACTCGTGCATTATAAATAGTTCCCGGCTCAGGATCGTAAGCGATTTCTTTAATCATGTTTACGGCTTTTTCTAGAGAAGCTCCGCAAGCAGACGCCACGGTGACATTTCCATCGTCGTCGATATCGATTTTCGCTCCCGTTGAATCGATAATCTCACGGATAACTTTTCCGCCGCTACCGATTACTTCACGAATTTTATCCTTAGCGATAGCGAAAGTTTCCAATCTTGGAGCATTTTCATTTAATTCCTGTCTAGGCTCGCTGATTCCTTTAGACATCTCCTTTAATATATACAAACGTCCTTCTTTTGCTTGATTCAAAGCCTTTTCGAGAATGTCAAAAGTGACGCTGGTTACCTTAATATCCATTTGCAATGCGGTAATTCCGTTTTCCGTTCCAGCGACTTTGAAGTCCATGTCTCCCAAGTGATCTTCTTCAGCCATAATGTCGCTGAGGATTATGTAATTACCGTCGGAATCGATTACCAAACCCATTGCGATTCCCGCAACCGCGTTTTTCAGTGGAACTCCTGCATCCATCAAAGATAGAGAAGCTCCGCAGATTGTTGCCATTGAAGATGACCCATTACAGGACAAAACTTCCGAAACAACTCGAATTGCGTAAGGAAATTCTTCTTTTGTCGGAAGAACTTGGCTAACTGCTCGCCATGCCAACCTCCCGTGACCAATTTCACGACGCCCCGGAGAACCTAAACGACTAATCTCTCCAACCGAAAATGGTGGAAAGTTGTAATGCAACAAAAATCTTTCGGTATATTCCCCAGCCAACCCGTCTACCAATTGTTCATCTTGAGATGTGCCCAAAGTCGTGATCGCCAGAGCTTGGGTTTCTCCTCTGTTAAATACTGCGGATCCGTGTACCCTCGGCAATACTGAAATTTCAGTACTGATCGGACGAATATCTACCGAGGAACGATCGTCAATTCTTTTTCCTGTGGACAATAACTTATCACGCATGAACCGGGAACAAACTTCCTTGAACATTTCCTCAATGAAGTTCTCCGCAAATTCCTCTTCACGGTCCGCAAAATGAGCGACTGCTGCCTCGCGAACCTTCGCCATGGCTTCCAGTCTTTCGTGCTTAGAGCCTTGCGCATAAGCGTTTTCAATATCGGATATGAAATTTTCCGTAATCTCTTTTATAACAGCATCTGCATTGGATTCTTCAGATACTTCCCAAGGATCTTTTGCCACTTCCTCAGCTAATTCCGTAATCATCTCGATAATCGGTTGATAGGATTTATGCCCGAATTTCAAAGCCGCAAGCATTTCTCGTTCGGATAGCTGGTTAGAGCCAGATTCAACCATCAGTACACCTTCGGACGATCCTGCAATGATAAGGTTTAAACTGGAATCATGTCCAATTTTCGGATTCAAAATAAATTCACCATTTTCATATCCTATACGAGCTGCTGCTATAGGTCCGAGAAATGGAATTCCCGAAATTGTCAGCGCTGCGGAAGCTCCGATAATGGAAATAATATCTGGGTCATTCTTTCCATCAAAACTCAAGACTGTACAGATAACCTGAGTTTCATTTTTAAAGTTTTTATGAAATAGAGGTCTGATTGGACGGTCAATTAATCGAGAAACCAGAGTTTCGTGTTCAGACGGACGTCCCTCTCTTTTTATAAACCCTCCCGGAATTTTGCCTGCAGCATAAGCCTTTTCTATATAGTTAACCGTCAATGGGAAAAAGTCGACCTCAGAATTGGCTTCTTTGGCGGCGACAACGGTACACAAAACCATCGTGTCACCATATCTTACAACGACCGATCCGTCCGCTTGATTTGCCCAGCGGCCTGTTTCTATAGATAATACTCCATCACCCCAGGCAATTTCTTTTCTTGTTACCATGACTTTTTCCCTATTAAAATTATCTTCTCAGACCTAATGACTTAATGAGGGCTGTGTATCTTTCGACACTTTCTCTCTTAAGGTAGTCCAATAATTTTCTTCTTTTGCTGACCATTGCCAAAAGTCCACGCCTCGAGTGAAAATCTTTTGGATGCACAATCATATGCTCCCCAAGAGAGTTAATTCTTGAGGTCAAAATTGCAACTTGTACTTCCGGCGAACCTGTATCACCTTCATGCCTCGCAAACTTCACGATGAGGTCTTTTTTTTCAATCGACATCTTTTATCTCCTAATTCAAATACATTTTGACAGCATTAACCACGCCATCTGCAGAAACAAAACAGACCCCACAAAACTCTCCGCTTCCGATATCGAACAACCTTATGTTCGATGAAAGAATTTCAGACTCTGCGAGCTGAACCGACAGCCCATTCTGCAACTTAGACACGTAATTTTTTTCCAAAAACAAAGCCGGGATGTCGTCCAGCGGACTCTCCAATGGAATCAAATTACCACCCAACTCGTTAGTATCTACTATTTCAGCCAATTTTTCCAGTGTAATTGCTCGATCTATAGAAAAAAAACCAGATTTTATTCTTCTCAACTCTTTTACGAGGCATAGGCTTCCTAATTTTTTCGCGATATCGACCGCTAAAGTACGAACATAAGTTCCTTTTGAACAGCGTACTCTAAACTTTACAAGATTATTTTCCGAAAATTGCAACAATTTTAAATCATGGATGAAAATTTTTCGGGATGGGATTTTTACGGACTTGTTTTGTCGGATCAGATCGCATGCTCGGCGTCCGTTAATTTTTATAGCGGAAAATTTTGGGGGAATTTGCTCGATTTCTCCACAAAATTCTGGAAGGATTTTTTCAATTTGGTTTTTTGTTGGAAGAACTTTTGTGGTTTCTGTAACTTGTCCTGTTTCGTCATAAGAATCCGTACTTATCCCGAACATAACTTCAAATTCATAAATTTTTTCGACATTCTCAACAAATTGAATAAATTTCCGAGCACGACCTATTCCTATCGGAAGTACCCCGGTCGCGAATGGATCAAGGGTTCCTATATATCCAGTTTTTTCTCCAAGAATTTTTCGGACCTTCACCATTGCGAAATTTGAAGAAATTTCTTTTGGTTTATCAAGACAAATCCAGCCGTCGATCATAACCTTCCCAATTTTCAGATCATTGCAGAGATTTAATCATAATTCGTGGTCAATATTAAGAGGATTTCTAAAAAATAAAAGTAACCTGAAAAGTTCTTACTCCTGAAAAAATACGTAACTCTGTACGAGCAAAAAATCTAATTTCTCTGTAACAAAATGTAATTACTGCTCACTTTACTCAGATCTGCAGGAAAAATTTCCCCATCCTTGCTTATTTCGTAAACCTTGAATCCTAATTCTTTCATGTTGTTTATAAATTCCGAATTTTGAAATACTTCTTTTTCATAATCTAAAACAATTTTAATTTGAGGAGAACGCTTGATAATTCTTTGTGCACCGTTAATTGCGTTGATTGCATTTTTCTTTTTGCTGATTCTCAAGAAATTTATGTTTTGTAAATTAGGATAAATTTCGTCTAATGTCACAACTTCTACTTTTAAGGCGTTAAATCCCTTTTCCAGTTTGTAATCTGCGGTTTTGATGGTTCCGTATTCCGGTGACTGTTCATTTTCATAGACTAAAAGGCCTTCAGAAGGTTTGTCAGATATCGCAACGGTTTTTGTGAAAACCCTATTCCCAAAGCCGTTGGATTTTGCGCTCAGTTCTATCGTATCGTTATATTTCTCAAACGGATTCAACACATATATTCGCCCAGATTGAGAAATTAATTTGGCGATCAGAAGCTGTTGCACGCCTATGTCTTGACTCACATATATCACCGTGTCGCCTTTTTTTAGATTTTTGCTGAAGTACGAGATTATATCTTTTTCTTTAACTTCGTTGTTAATCTGATCATGGGAGAAAACATCTCCGTTTATTTTGATTTTTATGTCGTCGAAAATAACCTTTTCTCGCACATTTTGCAGATTGGACGAACTATTGTCAAGAATAGTTTTGCTCTGTTTTCGGTAACAGGAAACAGCAATAATTAAAGCTATCAAAATAACTACGGTAACTAAAGCGTATCTCAGAGCTTTGTTTTTGAGATCTTCAGAAATTTCTTCCATATCGTGTACTCCCAACTAGACTACATTCTATCAAATATAGGTTAACATAAAGTTAATAATTTTTACCAAGTTTCATCTAATTTTATTTTTACTGATTTTTTTTTGTTTTTGGCAGTAATGAATTCGTCATAGATTTTTAAAATTTTATAACCTCCAACAGAATCTCCTTCACGAAAAGGTTTCCCGTTTATATAGGCAATGTCGTAATGCATTATTCCATTAAGTTGATAATTTGTTATTTTTGGTAAATCAAATAATTCAGGATACTCTTTATCGTCGCTGTTATTCATGTTGATTTTGTTTATGTAAAAATATTTTTGCAGGATTTGGGGAGGATAGAAGATTCGGCAAATGAGGGAAATCTGTAGCAGTTTTTTTAGATTTTTAATTTTTATTTCATCAAAAGAAATTATTCCGCCGAGGTTAGTCCGCAACTTATCGAGTAGAGTATAAAAATCTTTTTCATTGTTGATTTTGAATTTTAATTCGAATTTTTCTGCGGAAATTTCTTTAAAAAGAACAGATGTGAGAGAAAATTTCTTAAAAATCTCGAAAATATCTTGCTTTAAATTTTTATTTTTTCCGAACATTTTTTCTTTTGGCTTCAGAAATTTTTTCAGATTTGCATTTTTTTGAAGTTGGTCAATTTTTGATTTTCGAATTTTCTCCATGACCAAAATTGCATCGTAATTTCGAATTTTGAAGCTCTGGTAGCAGCAAATCAGAGTCAAAGTAAATAATATTATAAAAAGATCTCTTAATTTAGTTTTAGCCATAATACAGCCTCTACAATTTGATCAGACCCTAACTTTTCATAGGAGGAATTTGTTGCGTAATCCGCCCTAATATTTTTTAGTTCTTTGATTTTTTTCAAGGATAGTTCAGTTTTGATTTTTGCAAAATCGCCACTTAATTTTAGAGCTTGAATTTTTACATTATTTTTTTTACAAAATTCCGAAATTTTATTCCAATTCAGATGGTCGTTTAACTCAGTAAGTAGGTTCATCAGTGAATCATAATTTTTTGATGACATATAAACGGAAAAATTTTGGGCATTGATTTTGGAGTTATTATTTTCAGGGAAGTAATTTTGATTGTAAATTTTGTAAGAGTTACAACATACCACTGAAGTTAAAACGAAAGTAATAATCCACATAAAATAACGAATTAAAGTGAATTTTTTTTGAAAAATAGGCTTTATATTGCTGTTTTGTTCTGCAAAATTCAAAATGTCGTTTAAATCTAAGAATTTGGAATCTTCTACCTCATCGATGGTTGAAAAAGTTTTAGGGGAGTTTATGTGAAACCTTTTCAAGTACAGCTTTGTGTTTTCCAATTCTCTCACGATATCTTTAGGGACAAATCGGCTCAAAGTGATTGCAGGACCGCAACCCACAATTATCCTGTAGCCTGACCAATCGTGATATCCTGTGTAGATCCAATTGTCCGCAAAATTAATTTCTTTTCTGACTAAATAATCAGCAATTATATTTTCGATCAGTACACATTTTTTCCAACGTTCACGAATGATAATTTTCTGCAGATATTTAGGGGAATTTTGGAAAATATTCCGCCAGTATAAATGGTAAAAATCCGTTCCATATTTTTTTTTATAACGAAAAATTTTTAATGCTTCAAATATTGAGCAATTTTTAAGTTGTTCCACTGAAAATTCAACGACATTTTTATCGAGAACTAAAAGGTCATTTCGGAAAAATTTTTGATAATTTTGATTTTCTCCGATAATATTCATTGTTGTATTACTCCCATATAATCGTAAAGAGGAAAAAATAAACTGCTTAGGATAAATATGAAAATTCCTCCAGCAAAGAGAGTCAGTCCGATGCTGAGAGATCGTCCGAAAATTTCCAATTCTCTCAAAATTTCTTTATACAGTTCATCCGATATATGTCTCATGCTGTCCGGTAAATTATTTCCTGACTCGCCTACATAAAGAGCTGTTGATATAGACCGGGAAATGTATTTTGATGATGAAAATGTTTCGAAGATTTTGTGTCCGGAAAGGATTTTTGATTTGATTTTTTCTAAGTCATCTTTAATGTCTTCGATTTCAACCGAATTAATTCCGAGTTCTAAAGATTTTACAAAATCTAATTTTGAATTTAGTGCTATTTGTAAAATTTTGAAAAAATTCCAAAGAACTATTTTCTTTAAAATGCTTCCGATTTTTGGAATTGATAACAAATAGTTTTGTAATTTTTTCCTGAATTTTTTTAGAGTTGAAAAGCAAATTAAACAAGAAAAAATCATTGCGATAATTATGGAAAAGCTCACTCCGATCGTAGGTAGATAATTTACAGCGAAATTGGTCAGCATCGGAATTTTTCCACCGTTATTATCGTTCAAAAGTGAAATTACCTGAGGTCCCAAAAATATTATACAAACCCACATTATGATGATTGCGATCAGTGTAATAAAAATAGGGTAGGCAAGGACCGATTTTGCTTTTTCTTTCCATTCATTTTTTAATTTCAGAAAAGTTAAAATATTGGCTATGATTTCGGATATATTTCCCGTTTTTTCCGCTGAATTTAAAAGTCCCGAAACAATGTTATCGAAGATGGAATTTTTGAATGCTTCGTTTAGGGATTGTCCATTTTTCAGTGAATTAGAGATTTCCAATAATTTTGCATTCAGAATTTTGTTATTTTGAGAATCGATGAATGTATCAATTGCTTCATTTATTTTTAATCCGCATTTTAATTGAAAATCTATATGCATAAAAAATATTAGCAGCTCTTCCAGTGATATTTTCGATGAAACTCTGTTTACTTTCGTAATATCTATCGGAATTAATTCTTTTTTGCATATGGTTTTATATGCTATGCAATCGCTGTCGGCCAGAACAACTCCGGATTTCTTTTCCCCTTTTTGGGAAAGAGCTTCATACTTAAAAACTTTTACGTTTTCTTTTTTGGAGGGAGATTCATTTTCAAAAGTTTTCATGTCCCAGTACCCTTTTTATTTCTTTAATGTCTGTTAGATTTTTATCAATGGCATTTTGAGCAGAGGTTTTGAATGTTTTATCCAACTCGAAATTTAAATTACCTGCTAAAATTTTATTTTTTAGTTGTTTAGAAAAGAAAACATATTCGCTGATTGGAAAACGTCCTTCGTAGTTATCTCCTTTTTTGTATCTGATGAGTCGTTGTGAAAAAATTCCGATTAGGGATGGAATAAAATCCGATAAATTTATTTTGAAATCTTGTAAGCGCCGAATGCCTTCGATAGGTGTTGCTGCATGCAAAGTTGCAATTATTAATCGTCCTGTTAGAGAAGCTCTTACGGCCATAGCAGCGGTAGCTTCATCTCGAATTTCTCCAATTAAAATAATGTCGGGATCCTGTCGTAAAATTGATTTTATTCCATCAGCAAAAGTAACTATTCCTTCTTCTTGGAGGTCCAACTGGCGAATGCCTTCGATTTGATATTCGACGGGATCTTCTAGCGTCATTATGTTAAGGTCAGATGAGTTCAAGCTTTGCAGTAACGAGTATAGAGTGGTAGTTTTTCCTGCGCCGGTAGGGCCGATAATAAGAAAGATTCCGTTGGGATGAGAAATTACTTTTTTTAGCCAACAAAAGTCTTCGTAATCGAAATTTAATTCGGCTAAGGATTTTATTCCTGAAGACAGATCGAAGATTCTGATTACAAAGTTTTCTCCGAAAATTCCTGGATGAGTTGAAATTCTCAGATCGATTGTTTTCCCAGCGAGGTGAATATGAGTGTGTCCGCTTTGTGGGCGGCGATTTTCCGTAATATCTAAGTTCGCTACAAGTTTTAGCCTTGATTGTATTCGAGTCCAAGATTCTTTTTCAATTATCTGAAAAGGACTCAAAATTCCGTCGATTCTGAATCTGACTCGGACCAAATTTTCCATAGGTTCAAAATGTATATCGCTGGCTTTCTGCTCGGACGCTTTGAAAAGGATTTTGTTGAGAAGCATTATCGGATTGGATTCAATCAGTTCATTGTCGCTCTTCATAATTTCGAGAAATCTTAGAATTTCGGATTCTTTAGCTATGAAAAATTTTACCTTGCGATTTTTTATTTGGGATCGGATTTTATCTATAGCAATGATATTTCCCGGATCCGATATTGCGATTTTTACTAAATTTTGATCTTCAAAAAATGCTATAGAGCAACACTCAATAGCAGTTTCGGTTTTCAGTAATTTGAGAGTCTCTTCCTTTATATATAGGAATTCCAGATTGATTGTTTCAATGCAATAAATTTCCGAAAGAATATTTATCAAATCTTCTTCAGAAACTAGTCCTAGGTCTACAGCTTTTTGCCCGAACAATCGATTTGAAATTTTATTTGTAATTGCAGAAATTTGTTCTTGGGAAACAAGTCCTCGCTCCAGAAAAATTTCTCCGATAAGTCTATTCTCTTTCATCCAACAATCCGCAAAACCCATAAATCACAAAAATCCAAAAACAATTCTCTTCAAATCGTTTCAAAAATTTTATCGAATATTAGTAAGTAAAGACTTAATTTTTGCTATAGTTTTGGGAAAATATTTAATTGGGACATGGCTTCCGACAAGACAATTGCTGCCGAAATTGCCATGTTAATTGATCGACATCCCTTTACCATTGGGATTTTTACCGCTGTGGTACATTTTCTTAAATCTTCTGGGAGAAATCCATAATGTTCCGAGCCAACCATCAAAATATCACCGTCTTTATATTGAAACTCATGGTGAGCAATGGAAACATCATTCGCTTCCATTGCAATTATTCTTCGATTTTGAGATTTTTCGAGAAAAATTTCGTCGAGTTTATTGTATAAAATCCTGCACCGTCATTACGTTCGGTACTGTATGTTTGTCCTCCAGTACGGTTGAATAATCCACTAACCCCTAAATCTTCACCTGTCCAGTGAGGAATAAGAATACCTCTGGATGTAATTTCAGCCCGAGTAAAATGTTCAGTTTCATCACTGACATCACAGATAGGTACAATTAAAGCACAGACAATACCAAAACATAAAATTATAACAAATCCAACTTTGTAAAGTTCTTCATCACTATCATGTAAAAAGTAAAAAACAATGCAAAAAATACCTAAAATAGCCACTAGAATAAATGTCAATATTACAAATTGGGGATGTATAAAATTTTTTTTATTAATTGTTGATAAACCCAGCACGAAAATTAAAACCAGATAAATTAACCAATATTTTTTTGATTTAAAAAGCATATCTTTATACTCATTAAATATATTCTTTAAATCAAAATTATTCAAAAAATCCATTTTAAACCCCTAATTAATATTCTATATTTAATATGTCATTAGAGATATTTATCATTATTGATGAATATTGACTTTTGTAAAAAATACAGAAAGACCCAAAACAACAAACGTAATAATTAAATCAACAATTAGTTCAAAAAGTGTTGCATCAGAAAATAGATTAATAATACCATAAATCCAGATAACAATTATAATAATCGGAAGCACATATTTAATGGCGAATTTCCATTTTTTTCCAACTTTG
>CADARG010000035.1 GCA_902790255.1 uncultured Pseudomonadota bacterium
CGAAGGATCCAGTGACTTTCCCATAAATACAAATGGTACTAGAGAGTCAGCGATGTGCCTGCTCAAAAACTTTTCAGAATCCTTTGCCGAAATCAAGTTGCCATATTCCTTGGTGTCCACCACCAAGTCTGCAAACTGGTAAAGCTTGTCGAGAGTCTCTTCGGACAGCTGTACACCATGTTCCGAAAGGAACTGGTTCAAGAGATTTTGCTGCGCTTTGTTAGTTCTGTAACTCAAGTTTTCTCTTTTTTAGTATCGTCAATGTTTGGACACTGCGTGTCCTACATTCTCATGCTCGGTCATGCCGGTGTGCAAGCACCCCGTCGCGACACTCGCTATCGCATGTTTGCTCCTTCGGAGCCAACTTGCTGCACCTCGGAAATGTCGGTAAACAGGTTTCCCGCCGCTTCCTCGGTTTGCAATTGTTTCACGTGGAACAATTGTGATTATCAAGTTCCGAATTGAAATTTAGCATAACTTTTTTGGAAAACAAACAGTTGTCTCCCCTGCCCTATAAAATTCATAAAATATATGTTGATAACATTTTGATAAATGTTGAGAAAATGTTAAAGGGTTTTATTTTTGTTCTTGTCGCGAAAAGTTTTCTATGAAGAACGGAAGTGTAATCATTTTCAAGAACCATCCAATGTTGCGTTGCTTGTTGGTGATTTCGAAAGAAACACCTGCCGTTACCTGAGCTAAGAAAATCCCAAATTGTATTCCTACTTCTTCGACGAATCCGAACTCTTTAGCGGAATAATGATATTTGTTGTCTTTTCCTTCAGATCTAAGGAACCATTCTATGGCATGACTTTCGGCCAGTGCAACTCCGGAAAGATTATTTCCATACAATATGTACTTTGTTGTTCCGGATGCAAACCACATTCCTCCAAGTGCTATTTTCCGTAAGGTACTTTCTTTTGGAGCTGCCATTCCGAGAAAACCAAATCCTATAAACGATACTGCACTTCCGATTGATAAGTCATCGATTTTCTTGTCACCTTCGGTCTTTTCTAGCCTGCGGTCAAATCTTAAAAATGTATAGTCAGCAAGTAGTCGGTCGATGCCGAAAAGTTTGCTTCCCATGTCTAGAGCGCTCATGCAAAATATATCCACTTCAAATCTTTTTGTAGATGTATATCCTATCCCCCCTAGGAATATTACCTGGAAAGGATTGTATTTGTTTTCATAGATGTTGCTTAGGTTTATAGAAAAAGTGGAATCCTGCACTGAATCTTCCAGTGCAGATATCTTTGCAGAGGCAAAAGATATGAAGATGAGGATTATGATAAGTACTTTGGAAAACATGATTTGAATATTTCAGTTTAAAAATGTTGAGACTATAACTTCGTTATAGTCCTACAGTCTCATGCTCGGTTATGCCGGTGTGCAAGCACCCCGTCGCAACACTCGCTATCGACTGTTTCACGTGAAACGTAAAAAAAGTCCCCTGTAGAGGAGACTGTTTTGTATTATCGATGAACTTTTATGATGTGTTTGTTGCTGGTGAGTGCGGGGCGACCGAGAAGGTCGAAATGTTTGAATTTTCGCCAGTCCGCAATCGGGTAGATTTTCTTGGGAATAATGGATGTGGTAGAGTCTTTTTTCACAGGGAGATAAAAGTAGGAGTCTGTAAACTTGTTTTCTTGATCAATTCTGACAAGTGTATCGTTGTGCATTTCGATTTTAAAAGTCTCCCAAAAATTCTCTTTTTCTCCGCAATGGCAACGATTTTCTGAATCTTTATCTTGAACGCAAATAGCTTCATCTAAATATTGGCTTCGACCATCGTATATATAAAGAGAATCGTTTTTCAGGTACATTGTTCGAGTTGTGTTTTCAGTGTATTTATTTTCTTTTTCATTGAAATAGCTATAAGAAATACTTTCTTTTTCCATGTGAACGGAGTCTTTGGAATAATACACGGAAATACTTTCGATTGTTTTTTTCGAATAATTCTTCGGTAGGAATTTTGGAAATAAGCTCCCCGTTGCTGTCGTATTTTTCCTTTACAACTTTAATTTTATTTGAACCGTCGATGGGACTGTATGTAATTCTTTCCACTAACTGGTTCATATGGTAGATGTCCACTGATGTTGTTTCTGAACAATAAACTTCTTTATCACATTCATAATATTGGCGGGTAATTATTTTAGGATTTTCACCAGTAGATTTAGTGGAGTTCCCATATTTAATTATGGCGTGGTATTCATTTAAAATGGATGTAAGTTCTTCTTTGGTTTCAGCTTTAAATTTGTAGCCGAAGTGGGATGATGTATAAGTGCTAGTGCAATTACTTGGTGGGCATACTTTATTTTCTGGACATTGTGTTGCTGAGCATATATTTTGTGTATAGTCAGAATTTGAAAAAGAATAGTATGAACTGTCTAAATGGTTTCCAGTATAATAAAAAATTTCTTTATGGGTGTCTTTATCTAGTATATTGAAACCTATGAAAACGTAATCGGTTTCGCCTATTGAATATCCGTTGTGGTTTATGTAGTTATCGTATTTGTGTTCATCGTACTCGTTCTTACGGATTTCAAATTCCGTTTCGACGCAATTGAGAGCATATGCGTTTAATGCAGTGAGGGCAAATATAAGTAGGGTCTTTTTCATATTAGAAAATATAGCAATGCTATTCTCTCTCAAGGATGATTTAGACTGTAATCTCTATTCTGTTTCCTTCGGGGTCGAGGACTACACTTTCATAATACCCGTCACCGGTAGTTCTTGGTTGACCTACGACAGGAATCCCTTCGGAAGACATTTGCTGGGTCAGACGGTCCACCTCTTCCTTTGAACCGACGGAAAAGGAAAGATGGGTAAATCCGAGATGTTCCACGTGAAACATCTCGACAGTCCCAACATTTCGTTCAACACATATATCAGGGCGGTGCATAACTTCCAGGCGGGCACCATCGTCGAAGGTGATAAATCTGCTAGTAAATTGTTTTGTGGGATTGTGATAAAGAGGTTGGACTACCCCACCGAAGTATTTCCGGTAAAACTCACACACCCTATCGATGTCTTTAACCCAAATAGCTATATGTTCAATCTTCATAAAACCTCCTTTGTAGCTCAATTGGTTTCACGTGGAACATTAGTGGGTTTCTTAATCTTTATTAATATACATAAAAGCGACCTATTTACCATTATTATATAGTGAATTATATTTAATGGTAAATATAGGAGGTCCTCATGATCGATATTGAAATTATCCAGGGTGATATTACCAAGCTTAAAGTCGATGCCATCGTCAATGCGGCAAACTGTTCGCTGCTGGGTGGCGGCGGTGTCGATGGGGCGATTCATCGAGCGGCAGGTCCGGAACTTTTACAAGCATGCATTCCCCTGAACGGTTGTGAGACGGGTCAGGCTAAAATCACTCCCGGGTTCAGGCTCCCGGCGAAGTTTGTAATCCATACCCCGGGTCCGATTTATCGCGACGGCTTACATGGCGAACCCAAACTTTTGGAATCGTGCTATAAAAACTGCCTCGCTCTTGCCGAAGAAAACGGCTGCGAAACAATCGCCTTCCCCGCTATCTCTACCGGCGTTTATGGCTATCCCTGGAAAGAGGCAACCGAAATAGCCGTGAAAACGGTCCGCGAATATTCCGCACGGAATGTCAAGAAGGTCATCTTCTGCTGCTTCAGCGCGGAGATGGAAAAAATCTACAAGCTTGAGGTGACGAAAGTACGGTAAAAAGGACGCTTCATCGGCAAATTCAATTATTCTCACTTTAATACCCTATTCTTTTTATATATTAATCAATGTAATTTCATTAAGGAGTATATAATGGAAGAAGTCAAAAACTTTATTAAGGAATGCGGCGCCTATTTCCTCGCAACGGTTGATGGCGACGAACCGAAAGTACGCCCCTTCGGGACAATCGAAATTTTCGAAGGCAAGCTCTACATTCAGACGGGCAAGACCAAGAATGTCTCGAAGCAGATCCAGAAAAATGGCAAGGTCCAGCTTTGCGCTATGAACAAGGCCGGCAATAAGTGGCTCCGTTTGAGCGGAACGCTCGTCCGCGATGACCGTCGTGAACCTAAGGTCCATATGCTCGAAGCCTACCCCGAACTCAAGCGCATGTATTCCCCGGATGACGAAAACACCGAAGTCCTCTACTTCAAGGATGCAACTGCCACGTTCTGCAGTTTTGCGGAACCGCCACGCACCGTGACGTTCTAGACTGCTCTTTGGGTTGCCTATCTTTGGGCGTTTCCTTTTTTCCGCTGAGTTCCCCGCGAACTCGGCATTTTTTTTTGTCGTAAAATTCGAAAAAAGGTTTCACCTGGACATGCGTTGTGGCTCTAAATTTTAAAACAACATATATTATATAGTTGATAAAATGAGCTTGATTTATCAACTTCAAAAAATAAATTCAAAAAATAATCCAATAAATCATTTTTAATGTTGATAGTTAATGAACAAGTTTTATCACATTTGTAGTGTTTCACGTGAAACGTTACTGATTTTTGTGGATAATATGTAAAATTTGGAATTAAAATATTGATAGAATGATTTATTTAATAACTGTGTATCAACAACGTTTTTTGTGGAAAGGTACCAATTTTTTTCTATAAGAACCATTTGCTCGATGTACAAATATTATATTTCACTGTGGAGGTTCTATGCAGGATAATACAAAACGTGGCGAAAGAACACTTTTTTGGTTGAAGGTCCTTTTTGTACTTTTCATTTTTTTGTTTTTTGCAAATAACACATTTGGGGAATCCATGAAAAGTATGCGGCAAGAATCGGTCGGTCTTGCTGTTGCCTATATCGCTTATGGTTTTGTTTGCGGGTTTGGCCTTTTAATTTCTTCGGTGATGTTCCTGGTTTATTATTTCTCGTGGCTTCACCGCGCGATTGCGAACTTGCGTATTTTGACGAAACCCGATTTTTCACCTATCGGTGCCATCGTACTCACCCTGATTCCGATTATTGGATTTGTTCTGCACTTTTGGATTTTCAACGACATGGTCGGGTGCCAGGAAAAATGCATGGAAGAACGCGGCATCCTGAAAGGCCGTTTCCCGAAGAAGCTGCTGGTGGCGTGGTTTTTCACGACGCTTGCAGTCGTGGTGCTTATGTTCAAGAATTCCGATATGACAGTTTTGAATGTCATTCAGAATTTGTTCTTTGTGACAAGCATCGGCCTGTACATCAAGTTCCTCACGTTCTACATTGCTCAAGAACGCGAACTTTTCCAGTACCACACCGAGACGCTATTCCGCAAGCGTGTCGATGAAGCAATCCGTGAACGCGATATTCAACGCGCCGCCGACATGCTCCGCGAAAAAGAGTAATGTTTTGCGGGAATGGGCGCAGAATGTAGAATGGACTGCTCGCGGGATGTTAATCGAAAGAGCGCTTAAAGTCAATTGGAAATTGCGTCGAGAGTCGCGGCCATATTTATATGGACATGACCGAACCTAAAGGGTGGGGCCTAGCCCCATCCATACAATTTCGAATACGCTTATATATTCTTTAAACCGAGCCGAAGGTTAGGGGCTTTAGCCCCATCCTGTGAAATTCATTTTTGCATTGTCATCCTGAGCGAAGTCGAAGGATCCAGTTAAGGTTCAGATAAAAAAATGCGTCACGACTCAATTGAAAATGCGCGTGAATTCCCCTTCATTAACAAGCAAAATTTCGAAACTTTATAAAAAACTTACTTCAATATCGTTTGTTGACAAGATGTTGATGTTAGTATAAATTAGGCGGGAAAAATATAAAAAATCTTCTTGTTTTATAGAAGGAAACAAAGTGAAATCTTTAGTATTTTCGATAGATGAGCTATATAAATGCTCAACACAATCAGAACGACGAAATTTAGGGTTAACAGAAGAAAAATTTAAAGAAAAAACACAGTTATTAGTGGATTCTTTATTAAATAATACGTATGTTTTTTCTTTTAAGCAATGTGGCAAAATATTTATAAATTCTCATACGGACAAGATTAATTATTTATTTCAAAATCTAGTTTTAAGGAAAATATATAGAAATATCGAAACTATATATAAGTTAACGCAGTCGAATCGTGATAAAATTATTTCACAAATTGAAATTTTGCTGAAAGAGAAATGTCCATATTGGATTTTAAAACTAGATATTAAATCCTTTTATGAGTCGATAGATAAGCAAAAAATTATTGATGATTTGAAAAAAGGATATAGGCTAAATTCACAGACATTGAATTTGGTGGAAAATGTTTTGAATAATTCATCTTTAAGTAGTGTATCCGGGCTACCTAGAGGTTTGTGTATTAGCTCTATTATGTCTGAACAATATTTAAAAAAATTTGATTTAGAGATTAAACGTATAGATGGTGTTTACTATTATGCGCGTTTTGTAGATGATATTATAATATTTTGTATAAGTGAAAAAGCGAGAAATGAAACAGAGAATAAAATAGGATTATTATTTAATGATCTTAAATTGAGAGTAAATACAAAAAAAATTCAAAAATGGGATCTAAATTCTAGTGACAGTTTATCATATTTAGGTTATGAGTTTAAGCATGATGGTAATGATTTGTTGATTACAATAGCATTGAAAAAGATAAATAAAATAAAAACACGTATTGTTAAAAGTTTTTTGAACTTTTCAAAAGATCAGGATTTTCAGTTATTAAAAAAAAGAATAAAATTTTTAACAGGGAATATGGTATTATGTGAGAAAAAGAAATTATCGCATATACTTGTGGGTATACACTATAATTATAAAAAAATAACCGATTTGGGTGCACTTTCTGAGTTAGACGATTTTTACAGAAATATTTTGAAGTGTAGAGTTGGAAAATTAGGAAGTTGTTTGAAAGCATCAATAAGTAGAAGACAACGAAAAGAACTTTTTAAATATTCGTTTAAATTTGGTTTTGAAAAAAAAGTAAGGCACTATTTTTCATCAAATGATGTAACGGAAATTACGAGGTGTTGGCAATGAATCAATTGAATTTAAACAATGAGTATCGTGTAGTTCTTACAGAAGTTCTACCATATGAAATTCCATTGATGCTCGATAATTACGGTTTTTATAAAAATATTATAGATGAAAAAAAACGAAAGATTTTTATTAAACAATTTCGTTTTTTAAAAAAAGAAAATGAAAAAAGATGGTATATTCCCTTTAATTATTATGTAAGAAAATATGGTGGAAATAGCCGTTATTTGAGTATCATGCATCCTATGAGTCAATTAGATGTAGTTGATTTTTATAAAAAATATGCTGATTATATGTTGTATCTATGTGATAAAAGTCCTTTTTCAATAAGACACATAAAGTCTATATCAAGGAGTATTTTTGAAATAGAAAAAGACTATGATATTGGACAGGATCCATATGAGGAAGAAATAGAAACATATAAAGAATATCAATCGTATTTTATGTATGAGCAATATGATAGATATTATAAATTCTTTGAAGGAATGGATCAGGTTCGTTTAGAGCAAAAATATAAATATTGTATGAAAATTGATTTATCTAAATGCTTCTATCATATATATACTCATTCAATAGCTTGGGCTATTAAGGGAAAGGATTATGCAAAAAAAAATAATAAATCGGATTCATTAGAATGTAATTTTGATAAATTGATGCAACATTGTAATTATAATGAAACGAATGGGATTATTGTAGGACCTGAAATTTCGAGAATTTTTTCTGAGATTATATTGCAAAGAATAGATTTAAATATTCTTGAAGAATTAAAGAAAAAAGAAATAGTGTTGGGAAAAAATTATGAAATTCGTCGATATGTAGATGATTATTTAGTATTTGCAAATGATGAAAAAATATTTGATACGATAAAAAAAGCATGCGAAAATCAATGTGAACCGTATAAATTATATATAAATGAAAAAAAAGTAAAAATTTTATCAAGGCCTTTTTCTACTGATATATCTTCTGCTAAATATGAAGTGAAAGAATTGATACAGGAAATTGAAAATAAATATTTTTTATTAGATGATAATGGAAATTATTTAAGGAAATTTTCTGATTCTATAAAAGGAATAACTAGTTTTGTTCATAGATTTAGTTCTATCGCTCATCAAAATAATGTAAACTATAGTGAAATAAATCGCTATTGTCTTTCGCTGATAAAAAAAATTCTTTGTAAGGAAAGTAAAAAAAATATAGAACCTAGTGAAGGACAGATTCTTAATTTTATGGAAATATTTTTCTATTTATTTTCGTTGGATATGAATGCTTCGGGATCTGTGTCTATATCACGCTTAATAGGTGTAATTGTAGATTGGAGTTACAAAATATCAGATATCAGTGTTCAACAAAAAATAATGGATCGTTTATACCGTGAATCCAAAAGATGTTTTGATATTTATAATTCAACAGCAAAGACGAATCAAACAAATATTGAAATATTGAATTTATTATTAGTTTTACATAGAAAAACTAAATTTGAAATAAATGGGGATTTAATTCGATCAATTTTTGATTTAGAAATATCCAAAGAAAGGAAAATTGGATTTGATAAATTAAATTATTTTCAAATATGTACAATTTTGTATGTTTTAGAAAAAAAAGATAATGAAATCTATTCTGCATTGATAGAGGAAATAAAAAGAAGATTTAATGAAAAAGAAGAACCATTGATTTATTCTGAATTAACTTTACTATATTTCGATATGCTCACTTGTCCCTATATTGATGAAAATACGAAGATAGATATATATACATGTGTTCAAAAATTGCCAAATACTCCTCGAAAAAGAACGGAATATTTAAACAATGTTAATAGTATATGCAAAGTAAAAAGGTGGTTTTTTGATTGGGATAAAAATAAAGATTTATCGTCTATTATAGAAAAAAAAGAGTATATTCCTGTGTATCAATGATGGATTGATAAACTCTGATAAGAAGCAGACTCTGAAAGAAAAATGAACATAATTATATGTGAACATTTTTTTTGCTGAGAATACGATTATGCAACAGTTCTACATGTCGATTGTTGTTGAAATCGAGAGAAACTTTTTTGTACAAAATTGTTCAATTATTAACGATAATTGAATTAATGGATACAGTTATAAACATACGGTTGTTTAAGACTTTGTGTTTTAACTGAAAAAATGGATCTCACACACTATTGATTGATTTGATGAGCTTTGATATCTATCCAGTAGCCCCATCTTTCGATGGGGCTACTGTTTTTTTTAAATAGATGCCCGCTCAGTGGTGGGCATGACATGCTTTTCGCAGATCCAAATTTCTCTAAATTCTTCGCTTCGCTCAGAATGACGCTTTGCGTACACCATCCCCGACGCAGTGGCCGAGGCGACAGCCGTACTTTTTACTTCACATCAAACTGAACTTTCGGGGCTACGCTTGCGCCGGCGTCAGCGGAGAAGAGGGCTTTCGGGGAGGCGCCTGCGAATCCGGCGACGAGGTTTGTCGGGAACTGGCGAATGGTGGTGTTGTATGCTTGCACGGTTTCGTTGTAGCGCTTGCGTTCGACGGCGATGCGATTTTCGGCGCCTTCGAGTTGCACGCGGAGTTCCTGGAAGCTTTTGTTGCTCTTGAGATCCGGATAGTTTTCGGAGACGGCCATGAGGCGCTGGAGGGCGCCACCGAGGGAGCCTTGCATTTCCTGGAAGCGCTTGAGGGCGGCTTCGTCGTTCATGAGGCTTTCGTCGAGCTTGACGGTTCCGCCCATGCGGCTGCGCATTTCCATGACTTCGGTGAGGGTACTCTTTTCGAAGTTGGCTTCGCCTTGCACGGTGCTGACGAGATTCGGGATGAGGTCAAAGCGGCGCTGGTAGGTGTTTTCGACTTGTGCCCACTGTGCC
>CADARG010000036.1 GCA_902790255.1 uncultured Pseudomonadota bacterium
TTAGGTATGCCATCCAAATTATCCCCGAACTTGGAGACTACTTTTCCGTTGACAGGACGAATCATTTTTTTTTTTTTTTTTGACGCTGTTTTTCCACCGGTAGCAGCGGAACCTTTTGAAGATTCCTTATTTATCTTGGAACCAGTTGCAGTAGAAGTAACTTTCGGCGAAGACAAACTTCTCGCCTGCTCATCAAATCCCTTCCCATTGGCGGATTTTCCAGAGGTTGACTTAGTTCCTGATTTTGCTGCAACGTAAGAGCTGCTTCCCGAATTTTCTGACTTTGTCACATCAGACTTCATCATTCTCTCAAAACGATCGTCCAACTCTTTTGTATCCTGATTCAGATTTTGATCAAGATTCACTGGCATATACAGAGCTTTCGGTTGATTTGTTGGATTTTCCGTCGGTAATTTCAAAACCTGTCCTTGGTGAACGTTATACGGGGCTTTTAAGCCATTGATCTCCGCCAAATTTATAGGATCAATATTAAACCTATTTGCGATGTCAAACAGAGTTTCCCCCTGAGCCACCAAATAAGTATTGCTTACGGAACTCACCGTTGCAAATCCCCCGACGTCGTTATCAATCTTGATTTCCACAGGAGAAAGAGCAGTTCTTTCGCAAGCGGCCAGTAAACACAATGAACTTACTAAAATCTTACGCATTTTTCGAAAAAATCTCCTCTAATTGTTTAAAACACCCCGAGTGCTCCTGTCTGTTCTGAAGAGGCGTAATTGTTATGAACTTCTTTTGTTCCAACAGAACCAAGTCAGAATTGTCGCTACTCGGCTTTTCCACATATTTCGCTCTCAACCAGTAGTAAGCATGATCAACCGGGTCCATTCTTTCGTGAATTTCCCAAGTAACTTCCATTTTTCCTTGAGTTGCGATGCGGATTCCGGCAATTTCATCCAGAGGTGCATCCGGAAAGTTAATATTCATACAAACTCCGTTCGACCAATCGAAAGACATCAGCTTTTTGATGATTTCCTGTAAAAAATAATCAATTGACGGAAATTTAATAGGACATGCTGACTCGGAACAGTCCTGGCTTACAGCAATCGATCGAATATTTTGCGAACTGGCAGCGAAAGCAGCCCCGATAGTTCCTGATAGTCCAATAAAGTCTCCGATATTTGAACCATGATTAATCCCCGAAAGAACTAAATCTGGCTTTTTATCTTTGAGGATTTGCCCCAGCGCGATAAAAACGCAATCGGCTGGCGTCCCTGATACTGAAAATTTTCTCGGAGAAATTTCTTTTACTCTCAAAATATCATCGAAAGTTACGGAAAATCCCTTACCGCTTTGTCCCACCTCCGGAGCAACCACCCAAACATCAGGTGTTATGTTGTTGGCGATTTTTTCAAGAGCTTTTATCCCATTTGCGTGAATACTGTCGTCATTGGTAATGAGTATTCGCATCTTTGATAACGTCGTCTTATTTTTCATTTATTTTATCTCCTCTATTCCTCCCATATAAGGGATCAATACTTCAGGAATTTTTATACTTCCGTCAGCTTGTTGATAATTTTCCAGAATCGCGACTATCGTGCGACCGATCGCTAATCCGGATCCGTTCAGTGTCGCAACATATCCTTTGTCATTCCTATCTTTTTCTCCTTTATAACGGGCGTTCATTCTTCTTGCTTGAAACTGCCCGCACAAAGAACAGCTTGAAATTTCACGATACGTGTTTTCACTTGGTAACCACACCTCCAAATCATAAGTTTTTTGAGCTGAAAATCCCATATCGCCCGTTGACAGCATCATAACTCTGTAGGGTAGACACAATTTTTGCAAAATCGATTCTGCTGCGCTCGTCATGCGTTCGAGTTCTTTTTCTTGAATTGATGATTACGAATCATTCCACGGGTGTCACGACCTGCTGCTCCCGCCTCAGAACGGAAACAAGCAGAAAAAGCTGTAACCCTGATCGGTAACTTCTCCGCAGGAATTATTGATTCGCGAAACATGTTTGTCAAAGGAACTTCTGCCGTCGGAATTATCCATCTATCATCGGTGGTGTGAAATGAATCTTCTGCAAATTTCGGCAACTGCCCCGTTCCGAACATACATTCCGACTTAACAAGAAACGGAACGGAAATTTCCTGATATCCAAAGTTTTGCGTGTGATTATCCAGCATAAAATTTTTGAGGGCGCGCTCCATTTTTGAAATAGCTCCCTTCAAAATGGTAAACCTGCTTCCGGAAACTTTAGCTGCAGTTTGAAAATCGATTAAGCCTAAATCTTCACCTAATTCATAGTGATGCTTAGGAGAAAAATCAAACTTCGGGATTTCTCCTACCGTCCTGACACAACGATTGGCAGATTCATCTTCCCCGATAGGTACATCCTGTAACGGAATATTTGGCAGAGATGATAAAATATTATTCAACTCAGCAGAGAACTTTTCGTGTTCTTGCTCAAGCGAAGTCATCTTATTCTTCAAATCAGAGGATTCCTTTTCCAGATTATGCGTGTCTTGTCTGTTTTTTCTGGCAATTCCTATCTGAGACGCAATTTCATTACGGCGAGATTGGATCAATTGTATCTGGGATATAACCTCACGATTACGACTATCGAGGTTCAATATTCTGTCGGAAAAAGCTTCAGCATTTCGATTGATCAAGAATTCATCTAACAGTGCCGGATTTTCTCTAATCCACTTTATGTCGAGCATACTTACCACCAAATAACACGCAGTGTAGACTAACATATTTCAATAGAAAAGCAAAGCGATTACTATTTGAATTTTCAGGCTATTTATTGGGAAGAAATAGATCAAAAGACAATGCACAGATAGATTCTACTTTGGTCTACAAGATTGGTTTAATTTATGAGATAATAAGCGAGCAAAAAAGAAAAATAAAAAATGGAAATAAAAATTTCAGTAATTGTTCCGATATATAATGTAGAGGAATATTTGGCGCGATGTCTGGATAGTGTCATGGGGCAGACCTTTAGGGATATAGAGGTCATTTGTGTCGATGATGGTTCTACCGATAAATCCGCATTAATAGCAAAAAAATATGCGGAGAAAGATGAGAGAATTTCTTTGATTCAACAGGAAAATAAAGGATTAAGTGCTGCCAGAAATGCGGGAATGAGAGTTGCTCGCGGAAAATATATTAGTTTTGTCGACAGTGACGATTGGATAGATTTAGATTTTCTGAAAAAATTATATGATGCTGCAGAAAGTTGCAATGCAGATGCCGCTTGTTCGGAAATCAAAAGGCCGCATGCATCAGGAAAGAATCCGTATAAGCTGAAATTTGAATCTTCTCAGGTTTTGTGTACTGTTGCGGAAAAATATAAAGTTTTGGAAATTCCCCGTAAATGCTACGTCTGGAACAAAATTTATCTTCGATCAGAACTCGAACGTCAAAACTTGAAGTTTGTTGAAGGTATGATGTTCGAGGATATTTATTTTTCGACTCGTTTTCTTTTCAATTGTAAGAAAATAATAACAGTCCCGGGAATTTCTTATAACTATTGGGCGAATTCTGAATCTATCAGTCGAAAGTTACGAGATAAAAATCAGATAGATCTGCTTGCAGCTAGAGCAGATTTTATAAAGTTCTCAAGAGAAAACCATATTATTTGTGATGAAAAATTCTATGTTAAATTTAAAACTTTTTACAGGTTTTTTGGAATTATGATTTGTGAGGTTCGTGAATGGGAAACGATTAAAAAATATTATCTGTTTGGATTGATTCCGTTTTTTGAAAAAAGGGTGGCCTTGTAACATGGAAATAAAAATTTCAGTAATTATTCCGGTATGTAACGTAGAGAAATATTTTGCGCGTTGTTTGGATAGCGTCGTAAATCAAACTTTCAAAGATATAGAAATCATTTGTATCGATGATGGATCGGTTGACGGTTCCATGACAATTGCCGAACAGTACGCAAAAAAAGATTCCCGAATAATTCTGATTTACGGGGAAAACAAAGGACCGAGTGCGGCCAGAAACGTAGGATTAAAAATTGCTAGAGGGAAATATATCAGTTTTGTGGACAGCGACGACTGGATAGACTTGGATTTTCTCGAAAAATTGTACAATGCTGCGGAAAGTTGCGGAGCGGATGCCGCCTGCTCGGAAATTCAGCGGCCGCATTCTTCAAGTAGGGCTCCGTACAAGTTGAAATTCGAAAAGTCTCAAGTTTTGTCCGGTGTAGCGGAAAAATTCAAAGTTTTGGACCTTCCCATGAGGTGTTACATTTGGAACAAAATATACAGGAGAGACGAACTTGAGCGTCAAGGTTTAAGATTTATCGAGGGCATGTTGTTTGAGGATATTCCTTTTACTATTCGATATATATTCAGTTGCAAAAAAGTGGTTACAGTTCCCGGTGTAATTTATCATTACTGGGTGAATCCGAAATCTATTTGTCGCGATTTAAAAGACAAAACTCAGATCGACATGTTGAAAGCCAGAGCGGATTTTATAAAATTCTCACGAGAAAACCACATAGTCTGTGACGAAAAAGTCTATGTGAAATCCAAGACGTTCTACAGGTTTTTCGGACTTGTCGTATTAAAAGTTTATGAATGGGAAACGATAAAGAAATATTACCTTTTCGGGTTGATTCCGTTTTTTGAGAAGAGAATAGCTCTGTAGGGTTGAAATCATCAAATCTTTCGGAGTATACGGAATATTAATGGTTTACAAATTGTCGACGATGAAATATAATGCGTCGAAAAAACAGGAGCTATTAAATCGATAGACTCTTGTATTTTTATGTACAAATAGGTATTTTTGAATCTATGTGCTTACTAGAGGAGATAAGCATGACCTTTTTGGTCAATTTCAGTTGTTTACAGGGGTCTCAATATGGTCAGAACGTTCACCGAGCGTAAAAGGTTTAGAAAAAATTTCGGAAGAATTAAAGAAGTTGCAAAACTTCCAAATCTTATAGATTTGCAGAAGACGTCATACGAATCATTCCTTCATGCGGACAAAATGGATGGATTGAGAAATGATATAGGTCTTACGGAAGCGTTTAAAAATACATTTCCGATAACTGATTCTTCGGGAAAAGCTCAGATCGATTTTATAGAATATCACTTTGATGAGCCTAAATATACGGAAGAAGAATGCCGTAACAAAGGATTAACTTATGCGGTACCTTTGAGAGCGACATTTAGGTTGATCGTCTGGGATGTCGAAGAAGAGTCTGGACAGAAAGAAATCAAGGACATCAAAGAACAAGATGTTTATATTTGTGATCTGCCGATCATGACTAAAGACGGAACTTTTATCATTAACGGAGCAGAAAGAGTCGTTGTTTCGCAAATGCAAAGATCTCCGGGGGTATTCTTCGATCATGACGGGGGAAAAACTCACTCATCGGGAAAATATTTGTTCGCTGCACATATTATTCCTTATAAAGGTGCGTGGTTGGATTTTGAATTCGATGCAAAGGATCAAATTTATTGTCGTATTGATCGCAGAAGAAAAATTTTGGTTACCACTTTGTTGATGGCGTTGGATTCCGTATACACCGAGAAGATGAGGAAGGAAAATCCTGATAAGGAGTTTAAGTCATCAGAGATCTATGGGATGGATAGAGAGGAGATACTCTCTTATTTCTATGATAGTTTTGAAGTTAAAGTAGATAAGCAGGGGTTGTTATCCAGAGAGTTTATTCCTGAACAGTGGAAGGGTGTGAAACTCGATAGGGACTTAATCGACGCTGATGAGGGTAATATTGTTGCGGAAGCTGGTTCCAAACTTACTTCTCGCGTACTTAAAAAGTTGGTGGAAAAGGGAGTAAAGAGGGTCGTTGTTGCTCCTGAAGAGTTGTTCGGTCGATACAATGCTCTCGATGTTATTGATCCTACCAATGGTTTGGTTATTTCCGAAGCTGGAGATGAACTGGACGAGGAGCTTATCAATAAGATTATTTCGTTCAATGACAGTTTTTCCGTTCTGAATATTGATCATACCGAAATAGGGGGATATATCAGAAATACTTTGGTTGCGGATAAGTGCAATAACCGTGAAGAAGCTTTGTTTGAGCTGTTCCGGATTATGCGTCCGGGCGAGCCTCCGACTATCGATAGTGCTCAAGAATTGTTTTACAACATGTTCTTCAATCCGGATCGTTACGATTTGTCATCCGTTGGTAGGGTGAAAATGAATGGTCGTATCGGAGTCGACAGACCTGAGAATTTGGGGATTTTGACAAAGGACGACATCCTGAGAATTTTAAAAATATTGCACCAGTTGAAGGACGGAGTAGGAACTATCGATGATATCGATAACTTGGCTAACAGACGAGTGCGTTCAGTAGGAGAGTTACTGGAAAATCAGTTTAGAGTTGGATTGCTCCGCATGGAGAGAGCTGTTCGCGAAAGAATGAGTTCTGTTGATGTAGAGAATGCTGCGCCGAATGACATGATTAACGCAAAGCCAGTTTCTTTGGTTTTGAAAGAGTTTTTCGGGTTGTCTCAGCTGTCGCAATTTATGGATCAAATCAACCCATTGGCGGAGATTACTCACAAAAGGCGTATTTCCGCATTAGGTCCTGGTGGTTTGACCAGAGACAGAGCAGGGTTTGACGTTCGAGATGTTCATACGACTCACTATGGTCGTATTTGTCCTATTGAAACTCCGGAAGGTCAAAACATTGGTTTGATTAACTCGTTGGCGATTTTTGCAAAGATCAATAAATACGGATTCATCGAGGCTCCTTACAGAAGGGTTGTCGATGGAAAAGTTACGGATGAAGTGCTTTATCTGTCGGCTATGGACGAAGTTGAACACACAATTGCTCAGGCGAACGCGAATTTGACGGCTGATGGCAGATTTAAGGATGAATTTGTTGCTTGCAGGCGTAACGGAGAATTTATCAATGCACCAAGAGAGACTATCGACTTTATTGACGTTTCTCCGAAGCAGATTATTTCCATCGCGGCAGCGTTAATTCCATTTTTGGAAAATGACGACGCTAGCCGTGCTCTTATGGGTGCAAACATGCAGAGACAGGCTGTTCCTTTGTTGAGAGCTCAGGCTCCGTTAGTAGGAACAGGTCTGGAAGTTGCGGTTGCGAGAGATTCTGGGGTTACGGTTCTTGCAAAACATGACGGTGTTGTGGATCAGGTAGATGCCGACAGAATTGTCGTAAGAGCATCTGGTGACGGAGTCAATGTCGGTGTCGATATCTACAACTTGAGAAAATTCCAGAGAGCGAACCAAAGCAGCTGTATCAATCAGAAGCCATTGGTGAAGAAAGGTGATATCGTCAAAGTTGGAGATGTTATAGCTGATGGATCAGCTACTGAACTCGGAGAATTGGCTTTGGGGCATAACGTGACGGTCGGATTCATGTCCTGGCACGGTTACACCTTCGAGGACGCAATTGTTATTTCCGAGAGATTGGTACAGGACGATTACTTTACGTCGATTCACATTGAAGAATTTGAGGTTATGGCTCGTGACACCAAGTTGGGTAACGAGGAAATCACTAGAGATATTCCGAATGTGTCCGATGATGCGTTGAGAAGTCTCGATGAGGCCGGAATTGTCCACATCGGAGCCGAGGTTAGTGCTGGGGACATCCTTGTCGGAAAGGTTACTCCGAAAGGTGAAACTTTGATGACGCCGGAAGAGAAATTATTAAGAGCGATCTTTGGAGAGAAGGCTTCCGATGTTAAAGATTCGTCTTTGCGTTTGCCTCCAGGAGTCAAAGGAACTGTTGTTGACGTGAAGATTTTCTCCAGAAGTGGTGTCGAAAAAGATGAAAGAGCTTTGGCGATTGAACAGAAGGAAATCGAGTCTTACAAAAATGACATGGATGCCGAGAGAAAAATCTATGAGTCAACTTATTATGGAAGATTAAGAGAGAAGTTGCTCGGACAGACAATCGAATCGGCTCCGGTGAAATCGAAGACCAAGGTTGTTACTGAGGAATATCTCGATTCCATGAGCCGAGGTCAGTGGAGAGAGATTGTTGTTGCTGACAAAAAGGCAGCAAAAGCTCTTGCTGAATTACACAGCGATTTCAATGCAATTTTGGCTCAGTTGCAAAAGAATTTCGAACGAAAAGTTGAGAAATTAAAGAAGGGCGACGAGATGGCACCGGGTGTTTTGAAGGTTGTGAAAGTCTATGTCGCGGACAAGAGAAAATTGCAGCCTGGTGACAAGCTGGCGGGACGTCACGGAAACAAAGGTATTGTTTCTAAAATAGTCCCTGTTGAAGATATGCCGCATATGGAAGATGGAACCCCGTTGGATATCATTTTGAATCCGTTAGGTGTTACTTCTCGTATGAATGTTGGGCAAATTTTAGAGACTCACTTGGGTTGGGCAGCAAAGGGCCTTGGGCGTAAAGTTCGAGAGGTTATTGAAAAGGTTCAGTCGGATGAGGAGCTTATGGCGAATCTTCGTGCTCAATTGAAGGATATTTACGATAAGCCTGATGAGAAAAAAGATATCGACAAGATGGATGACTACGAAGTTGCAGAATTGGCGAGTCATGTTGTGGACGGTGTTCCTGTTTCGACTCCTGTTTTCGATGGTGCGAGAGAAAGTGATATAGTGAAGTCTCTTGAGGCTTGCGGATTGAGTAGTTCAGGTCAGATGAAGTTAATAGATGGGCGTACGGGTGAATATTTCGACCGAGAGATTACTGTCGGATGCATTTACATGCTGAAGTTACACCACATGGTAGACGACAAGATCCATGCGCGTTCCATAGGACCTTACAGTCTTGTTACTCAGCAGCCGTTGGGTGGTAAAGCTCAATTTGGAGGACAAAGATTCGGAGAAATGGAGGTTTGGGCATTGCAAGCTTACGGTGCAGCCTATACCTTGCAGGAAATTCTGACCGTTAAGTCGGACGATGTTACCGGAAGGACAAAAGCTTATGAGTCGATCATTAAGGGCGAAGAGAACATTGTTCCGGGAATTCCGGAATCTTTCAACGTTCTTATGAAAGAGTTGTGTGGTTTGGGATTAAACTTCGAATTCCAGCAGGATGCGGTTGATCACAATACTGAGATAGAGGCTTAGTTTAAAGAGGAATAATATGGCTAATCAGTTACAAAAAGTTTTTGGGCAGGTAAGTAACTTAAATACTTTCGATTCCATTAAGGTTTCGATTTCAAGTCCTGAGAGAATTAGGTCATGGTCTTTTGGTGAGGTAAAAAAGCCGGAAACCATCAATTATAGGACTTTTAAACCAGAGAGAGATGGTTTGTTCTGTTCCAGGATTTTCGGACCTGTGAAGGACTACGAATGTCTTTGCGGAAAATACAAGAGAATGAAATATCGTGGTGTTATCTGCGAGAAATGTGGAGTCGAGGTTACTCTTTCTAAGGTTAGAAGAGAGCGAATGGGGCACATTGAATTGGCTTCTCCTGTCGCTCACATTTGGTTCACGAAATCTCCTCCGAGCAGAATTGCGCTGCTGCTGGATATCACTTCCAGTGAAATGGAGAAAATTCTTTATTTTGAGAGTTATGTGGTAATTGATCCGGGCTTAACTCCGTTTGAGCAATACCAATTGATTTCTGAAGAAGAGTTCTACAAGGCACAGGACGATTTCGGAGAAGATGCTTTTACTGCCGGTATTGGTGCGGAAGCTTTGAGATCTATGCTGGAAAGGGTTGATCTTCAGGGTGAGAAAAATCGCTTGCGTGAAGAGCTCAAGACGGTTACTTCCGATATGAAACGTCGTCGTTTGGTTAAGAGATTGAAGTTGATTGAGTCTTTTATCGGGTCAAACACGCGTCCGGAATGGATGATTTTACAGTGTATTCCTGTCATTCCACCTGAATTGCGTCCATTGGTTCCGTTGGATGGCGGAAGGTTTGCTACATCTGATCTGAACGATTTGTATCGTCGTGTTATCAACAGGAACAATCGTCTGAAAAGGCTTCTTGAATTAAAAGCACCTGAAATTATTGTAAAAAATGAAAAAAGAATGCTTCAGGAGGCCGTTGACGCTTTGTTTGACAATGGTCGTAGAGGAAGAGTGATCACCGGAACGGGTAAGCGTCCGTTGAAATCATTGTCTGATATGTTGAAAGGAAAACAAGGTCGTTTCCGTCAGAACTTGTTGGGTAAGAGAGTCGACTATTCGGGGCGTTCGGTTATTATCGTTGGTCCTGAGTTGAAGTTGCATCAATGCGGACTTCCAAAAAAGATGGCTTTGGAGTTGTTTCAGCCATTTATCTACTCGCGTTTGGAAAGATACGGTTTTGCCACGACATTGAAAGCAGCGAAGCGTATGGTCGAAAAAGAGAGACCGGAAGTTTGGGATATTCTGGAAGAGGTTATTAAAGAACATCCTGTGCTATTGAACCGAGCTCCGACTTTGCACAGGTTGGGTATCCAGGCATTCGAACCAGTGCTGGTTGAGGGTAAAGCGATTAAGTTACATCCGTTGGTTTGTACGGCGTTCAACGCTGACTTTGACGGAGACCAAATGGCGGTTCACGTCCCATTGTCGCTCGAAGCCCAGTTGGAATCTCGTGTGTTGATGATGTCCACGAACAACATTTTGAGCCCGTCCAGCGGTAAACCGATCATTTTGCCGACCAAGGATATCACTTTGGGTGTGTATTACATCACCATGGAGAGAGATGGCGAGCCAGGTGAAGGCATGGTTTTCTCTTCCATTGGAGAGATCGAGCAGGCTTTGCAGGATAAAATTGTCAGTTTGCATGCAAAAATTAAAGCTCGTTACGATCAAGTGCAGCCGGACGGATCTGTCAAGCATATTACCGTAAACACGACTCCGGGACGTATGATTTTGTGGCAGATTGTTCCTAAACATCCAGAAATTACATTTGGTTTGATCAATAAGTTGATAACAAACAAAGAATCAGCTGGAATTGTTCAGAAAATCTACAACGTTTGCGGACAAAAAAGTGCTGTTATTTTCTCTGACAAATTGAAAGATCTGGGATATTTATACTCGACGAAATCGGGTGTTTCTTACGGTAAAGATGATCTGGTTGTTCCTGCTCAGAAGAAAGATATCGTTAACAAAACCAAGAAAATCGTGGCTGAGTACGAGAAACAGTACATGGATGGTCTTATTACCGCAGGTGAAAGATATAACAAGGTTGTCGATGCTTGGGCATCTTGTAGCGATAAAGTTGCCGATGTCATGTTGAAGGGATTATCTTCTCCGGAGCCTGGAAAGCCGTTGAACGCAATGTATATGATGGCTCACTCCGGTGCTAGAGGATCTTTGGCTCAGATGAGACAGGTTGCAGGTATGAGAGGACTTATGGCGAAGCCTTCTGGTGAGATTATCGAGACTCCGATTATCTCAAACTTCAAAGAAGGTTTGTCGGTTTTGGAATACTTCACCTCGACTCACGGAGCTCGAAAGGGTATGGCGGATACGGCGTTGAAGACAGCGAACTCAGGATATCTGACTCGTCGTTTGGTTGACGTTTCTCAGGATTGCGTCATTGAAAAAGACGATTGTGGAA
>CADARG010000037.1 GCA_902790255.1 uncultured Pseudomonadota bacterium
TGAAGGCAGCGGATTAATCCAATACAAAGACGCTCAAGAAATCGACAGATCTTTGAATTTTAATTCGGACGGAGTGGTCACGATATCTCCGGAAACCCACTATTATGAAAAACAACTGGACGGGACCTATAAAATAACGCTGTCCGTGGACAAGTTGAAGCTGGAGAACTTGAAATTTGAAGATGATTCGATCGACTTTCAGTACACAAAAATCAGATTGCCGGAGCATAGCCGGTACATAGATTTTTCGCAGAATGTAAATGGAAGACCGGCAGAGGTAAGCCCGGGGAATACCCCTTTAATTGCGTGGGAAAGTACGAATATAGATTATTGCGATTATTTGTATGATTATACTTTAGGATATTGGAGGTCAGCCTATTTAAAGCAAATAAAAATGAATGGATATCCATTTTCTGGATACAATCACACATACTGGAATGAGTATAAAGGAGATTATTATTGTATTTTGGAAGATATAGGAACAGCCCCTCCACTGTTTAGCCCGAGAAGACATGATGACGGAACTGTTAACACGAATAGTGACCTTGGAAGACAAAGATATAGACCTGGATTAATGAGGGAATTTATTGATACATCAGTGTTAAGGGGCAGTTGGCAGGCGTTTGATATATATAATGTGGCTACCAGTGGCAGTCAGATAAAAATCATGATTGGAATGGCAATGACGCAACAGCCGCCGTGAAACTAGTTACCAAGGAGGCCTGCGAGAAGCTGAAGAAAGATAACAACCTGCGCGTGTATTTAATCAAATACCGCAAACAGCTAAAATATAAACATCCGGTCACCAAAGCGGAAACGGACTTCGACTACGATTATCTGAACGATTGCGCGACAGGAACTTCCACGCCGTATATGTACGAAAATGTGACAGACGAAGCCGGTTTAAAAAACGCGCTCGACGAAATCTACTCGGATATCACTTCCGCCAATTTCGCCCCCCGCACCGAAGCGAGGAATGTTTGAGTTGGAGAGATGCGAACTAGTAGGTTATACCTATTTCAATTTACTAATACGCGTTGAATAGCATTTCCTGATCCTCCTGCTAACTTTTTCATTATATCATATATCGTAGCAATTCCATTGGGAAATTTATGTAAAACATAAACTCTTATTATCTCCCGATTTTTGACAATTTCTTGGATTTGTGATAAATTTTATATAGATAGAGTAGTGAGAAATGACAGTTAAAGTAAAAGGAGAAAATCTGATTTTAAGCGGAGATTTGACCGAAAAATTTTTCGTATCTGATACCGTCATCCAGTCTTTGAAAAACAAAAAGCATTTAGTCGTGAAGAATGAAGGTATTTCTGATTGGAATCAAAAATCTGTTATCGCCTTGTATACAGGGCTTAGACAGTTATCTGCTTTAACAGATATACAAATAAATAATTTGCCGGAAGGAATGGGGCATTTATTAGAATTGTCCTTAAAAACATCTCCAAAAGATAAAGAGTCAGATTTACCAAAAGAAGATTTTTTGGAAATTTTAGGAACAAAAGGAATTTTTGTCGCTCGTAGTGTTGAATCGGGTTTTTGCTTTTTTGTGCAAATGATTGAATCTTGGGGACGGCAGATAAGAGGTGAATCGATCTATCGGAAGAAAGATTTTTTGTTAGCATTGGAAGATTGCGGTCCTAAAGCGGTTATGATTGTTTCATTGATTAGTTTTATGGTTGGGTTAATTTTAGCTTTTGTCGGGGCGTTGCAATTGAAAAATTTTGGCGCTCAAATATACGTGGCGAGTTTAGTTACTGTAGGTATGACACGTATTATGGGAGCCATAATGACAGGAATTATTATGGCTGGTCGAACGGGAGCCTCTTACGCCGCAACAATCGGGACAATGCAAGTCAATGAAGAATTGGATGCTTTACAAACCATGGGAATTTCACGAGTTGACTTTTTAGGATTGCCTCGCATGAATGCCTTGCTGCTGTCTATGCCGATTTTAGTTTTGGTCTCGGATTTTGTAGGAATTTTGGGGGGCTGTTTTGTTTGCGTTTTTTTGTGGGAAATTCCTATGGGCGAATATATCCGTTACTGCACGGCAGCATTTAGTTTGCAGAATTTCTTAGTAGGCGTTTTTCATGGATTCATTTTTGGATTAGTGATCACTATATGTGGATGTTACTTTGGTATGACCTGTGGACGCAATGCCGACAGTGTGGGTAGAGCGACGACAAATGCCGTGGTCTATTCTATCGTATGGATGATAGTAATGACCGGAATTATCACTCTGATTTGCGAGGGGTTTGGTATATGACTTCTCCGATTATTAAAGCTCAGAATTTAAATATTGGATATGATAACCGCGCTATCATGAATCAATTGTGCTTCGAGGTAAAACGAGGAGACATTTTTATAATAATGGGGGGGTCAGGTTGCGGCAAAAGCACGCTGTTACGTACAATGATTGGATTATTACCGGCGTTGAGTGGTCATGTCATGATAAACGGAATAGATATAGTGTCAGCTGACGAAAAGGAAAAAAAATATTTGGTTACTCGGTGTGGAATTTTATATCAGAGTGGCGCGCTTTTTAGTTCAATGAGTTTATTTGAAAATGTCGCGTTGCCTTTGGAACAATATACTTCTTATTCGGATCAAAGAATTCGGGAAATAGTGAAATTCAAATTAGCTCTAGTGGGATTAGCAGGGTTTGAAGATTTCTATCCATCGGAAATCAGTGGAGGAATGAGGAAACGGGCGGGTTTGGCGAGGGCTTTGGCTTTGGATCCTGAGATCGTTTTTTTTGATGAGCCGTCAGCTGGCCTTGATCCGATTAGTTCAAAGCATTTGGATGATTTAATTTTAGAAATAAACAAAATTTTAGGTACGACTATCGTTGTTGTGACCCACGAGTTGTCATCTTTGTTTAACATTGGAAAGAACAGTATTTTTCTGGATAGTTCCATAAAAACAATTTCGGCAAAAGGAAATCCGAAGAATTTACTGAAAAATCCACCGAATGAAAGAGTATTAGCATTTTTAACTAGAGGTATATTAGATGAAAAAAAATCCTAATAAGCGCCTAGTAGGTATTTTTTTGATAATCGGAATGATCTTCTTTGGATTGATTGTGGGGCAGGTTGTTTGGAACAAATATGTGTCCGATAGAAAAGATATCTTTGTGATGTATTTTGATGAATCGCTACAAGGACTTAGTGAAGGAGCCTCTATAGTGTTTCAAGGAGTAGAAATAGGAAAGGTCGTTAGTATAAAACTAATTGCAAATCCAAGTGAGTTAAAATTTCGAGTACCAGTCTATGGTCATTTAAAATCTACGGATTTTTTACCACACAGCAATGGGTGGAATTTGTGGAATAGTCCGAATTTATTGGAAGAATTGGTAAAACGCGGGTTGCGCGCTCGTTTAACAACACAGAGTTATCTGACAGGACAGTTAATGATCGAGCTTGTTATGCTTCCAGAAAGTAAGCCCGAAAAATCTGATTATCCTCAGGAGGACTTTAAGGAAATCCCAACGGTATTATCAAAAACAGGTGTTATTGCGAAAAGATTAGATAACATGGATATAAAATCGATAATGGACAGAATTGATAAAGTCTGGACTGTTTTAGAAAAAGAAATTCCGCAAATGCTGCCAGCATTAACTTCCAGTGCCAAGAATCTTAATAACTTATTGAAAAAATTATCGACCGGAAGCGGAGAGACGCTCAATAATGCGAATAAAATGATGCAAGATGTTTCAGATACGGCTCGATCTGTTCAAAATTTAACGGATTATTTGGAGCGCCATCCTGAATCACTGTTAAGGGGAAAGAATTAGAACAAGAGGCAGAAAATGAAAAAAAAATATTCAGCCATTGCGGTATGTTTTTTAATATCGGGTTGCGTTCCTGGGGGAGTCAGCCAGAATTCAAAATTCTATAATCCGATATCCGAGGTGACCGCTTCCATGTCGGATAGTTATACGAATTCAGTCGCTATTTTGCGTGTTCAAATGCCGAAATTTATGGACAAACCTCAGATAATCAGCCGAAATAAGGGAGATGTTCAAATTTCTGTTTCGGAATACAATCGTTGGGTCGAGCCTCTTTCTATACTTTATACTCGAACCCTTGTGGAGAATCTCAATACGCTGTTACCGAATGCTCCCGTTGAAATGTTTAAGGGAGATTGTTCATTAAATCGGCGTGTATTTGTTGATATAGTAAAAATAGATGCACTGTGGAATTATAAAGTTATTTTAGATGCCTGGTACACAATAAAAACAGAAAAAGATCGAATACTTGTTCGGCGTAAGTTTTCGGATTCGATTCCCCTGGGAGATAATTATGAAAATCTGGTCAGAGTCCATAGTAAGCTGATAGGAAACTTGAGTAAATCGATAGCGGATTCTTTAATAACATATGATAAGAACTGAACAAACGTTTAAAAATCTTTGAAAAGCTCAGACCGTTATCGATTTCTATCTCCAAACTCAATTTACTTTTATTCGTTTTATTTTTCTCACAACCATAAGACACAAAAGAGCGCATACTGACATATACAAACCGTTGCTGAGAATTGTTTGCGTCTGATGTATCAGGAATTCGTTCGCAAGTAACGCTGTTCCGCCGAAGATAGCTGTTGTAATTGACCAAGCGAAACTCGTTCCGCTGTATTTTGTACCCGTTTTAAAGCATTTCACCATGATTGTAAAAAATGTCGCAGAAACTATTGCGTCGATCAAACCGTATATCAATTGTCCCACTACGGCATACCGGAAATTTCCGCTACTTGCTAGATACATTATGATGGGGCTGAGAAATAAAGCTCCTAGCAATCCGGCTTTACACAATCTATATCCATCGGTTTTTTCAGCAAACATTGCGAAAATCGGGATAAGCAGCGTGTTAAATCCAACTCCGATGGTTATGGCAAATGCCGCTTGATCTTGCGCAAGGTGTCCGACATTTACGGCGATAGTTTTGTAATAAATGTTACCCGTGTACACATATACCGACACAAACATCGAAAAAACCGCCGTACACAATAAACCGGTTTTGTTGTGCCTCCAGGCTGCGACTAGCGGAAACTTAAAAAGAGAATTGTTGGCTTTTGCAACGCGGAAATCCTCTGTTTCCTCCATATCCTTACGCAAATATATTGAAATTACGGCCAATATCGAACTTAACAGGAAAGGAATTCTCCAAAATCCCAGGCTGGCTGCAGGATCGAACTTTGCTACAGCGGTAGCCATTATTCCCCCGACAACCATGCCTGCGGCAGACGCAAAAGATGTCCACGATCCTGCCAGGAACGGATGCTTTTTGTCATGTTCCGTCAATATTACCGTGGCTCCGTTAAATTCTCCTCCAACAGCAAAACCCTGCACCATTCTGAAGATGACAAGCAGAACGGATGAAATTGTTCCGAAAGATTCATATGTTGGAAGAACTCCTATCGCAAATGTCGCCACGGACATAACCAACAATGACGCAATCATCGGAGGCTTTCGACCGTATTTGTCTCCGATATGTCCGAAAAATATCGCTCCGGCAGGTCGCATAAAATAACTGGCAGCAAAAACTCCGTAAATTTTCAGGCGAGCAAGGTCTGGATTATCCGCAGGAAAAAATATCTGAGACAGATAGTCGGCCATATACGCGAAAAACGTGAACTCTGCCCACTCAAGCAATGTTCCCAAACTAATGACAAAAGTATTTTTATAACGATTCATTTCTGCGAAGCCTTTTTTCTATATCCTTTTGTAAACGGATTATAGGGAAAAATTAAAGTGCTGCCAATGTTTCCCTGTTTGATTCTGTTGTATAATTTCCTTTGTTTTCATCATTAAGATATTAAATTGGTGAGCAGATAAATAATGATTAAGTATTTTGGCGGGTTTGTGACTTTTTTTGCATTTTTTTCGGCATTCGGAGCTAATGTTCTCTTATATAACGATGAAGGAGTGGATCAAACCAGTTTACAATGGGTATCAATTTTCTTTAAAAACAAAGGAGATAGGGTTAAAGCCGTAGATGCTGATTTTCTGATTAACAATCCTGAATGGATGACAGAATATGATAAAATCGTTATACCAGGTGGTGCGGACTGTCCGTATCACAAAAAATTAAAAGGCCCAGGATGTCGCAATATAAAAAGATTTGTGGAAGACGGAGGCACGTACATAGGAATTTGCGCCGGAGGATATTTCGGCTGCAAAAAAGTCGAATTCGCGTTGGGGACGGATTTAGAAGTCAACGAATATAGAGAACTAGCGTTTTTTCCGGGAGTTGCTCGCGGTCCAATGTTAAAACCTTATGTTTACGATAGCGAGGATGGTGCAAGCGCAGCAAAAATTCGATCATCAATTGACGGAAGTGTTTTTTATTCATATCACAACGGAGGCTCAAGCTTCATTTTAGATGGAATTGACCGAAACGGCATAGAAATTTTAGCAGAATATGTAGATGAAAATAATGTACCTGCAGTAATACGCTGCAAATACGGAAAAGGTCAGGCGATTTTGAGTGGAATACATTTTGAAGCAGATCAAAAACTTTTATATTCCACGTCCCCGACAAAAGAATTGAATAAAATAAACCCAATTGCGGAAAAAGTCGGAGATACCTCGGAAATCAAAAAATGTTTCTTAGAAGTTATTCTATAGTCAGGCTTTCCCATCTTTATCCATCTTTTTTCAGATGGTAATCGACCTCATTCTAAAAAACCTCTTTTTTTATGATAATATATTAAATAATAGGAGCAAGATAAATGGCGAGTCCGAAACCTGATAAAATCCTTGTTCGAGGAGCAAAAGTTCATAATCTTAAGAATGTTAATGTGGATATCCCGTTGAATAAAATCGTTGGAATTGCTGGAGTTTCGGGGTCGGGAAAGTCTTCTCTTGCCCTCGGGGTCTTGTACGCTGAAGGTTCAAGGCGATATTTAGAATCTCTGTCAACCTACACAAGACGAAGGATGACTCAAGCAGCTAAAGCAAATGTCGACGAAATTTTATATGTTCCTGCATCTCTGGCGCTGCATCAAAGACCTTCTGTTCCGGGAATTCGTTCGACCTTTGGGACAGGTACTGAACTTCTCAACAGTCTAAGATTGATGTTTTCGAGACTTGCGAATCATAGATGTCCGAATGGTCATTATCTAGAACCATCGTTAAATATTGCGGCAGAAAAGGAACTTATCTGTCCTAAATGTAAGGCGCAGGTCTTTGCTCCGGGAGCTGAAGAATTGGCTTTCAATTCGCAGGGGGCATGTCCAAAATGTAACGGAGTCGGAACAGTCCGAACCGTTGATATTTCAACTCTTGTGCCTGATAAACATCTAACCATCGATGAGGGGGCTGTTGCACCGTGGAATTCGTTGATGTGGTCTTTAATGACCGATGTTTGTCGAGCAATGGGAGTTCGCACCAACATTCCGTTCAAAGACTTAACCGATGCCGAAAAAGAAATCGTGTATCACGGTCCAGCTGAAAAAAAGCACATTTTCTATCATTCAAAAACCACAAACCAAGCCGGGGAATTGGATTTTACTTACTATAACGCAGTTTACACCGTCGAAAATGCCCTGGCTAAAGTCAAGGATGAAAAAGGCATGAAGCGAGTTGAGAAGTTCCTAAAAGAAGATGTTTGTCCTGAATGTGGCGGAACAAGATTATCGGAAAAGGCAAGGGCTCCAAAACTTTGCGGAATATCTCTGGCGGAAGTATGCAAAATGACTTTGTCTGAGTTAATTGAGTGGGTGAAAGGTGTTCCTGATTCTCTACCTTCTGAAATGAGATCCATGGCGGAGGCGATAAGCGAATCTTTCTTTGTAACCGCAAGAAGATTAATGGATTTAGGACTTGGATATTTGACCCTCGACAGAGTTTCCTCAACCTTATCAACAGGAGAACGACAGCGAATGCAGTTAGCTCGTTCCGTCAGAAACAGAACGACAGGGGTGCTATACGTTCTCGATGAGCCGTCGATTGGATTACATCCTGCGAATATCAACGGGCTAAATGCTGTCATGCATGACCTCGTGGTGGACGGAAATACCGTCATTTTAGTGGACCATGATACGCAGATTTTATCGGAATCCGAGTGGATAATCGAACTTGGTCCCGAATCTGGAACAAACGGAGGACGAATTATAAATGAAGGTACTATATTCGACACGATTAATAATCCGGATTCAAAAATCGGTGCGTTTTTATCAAACAAAGCCGACATAATCATCAGACCGCGCGTTGAAAAATCCAAGATGTTTGACAATGGCGAGATTCAACTGACCACTTCGCAAATCCATACGGTAAAGCCTATGGAATTGAGAATTCCAAAAGGTAGATTGACTGTCGTAACGGGTGTTTCAGGCTCGGGAAAAACAACCCTTATTCTAGAAAGCCTCATTCCTGCGTTGGAAAGCAAATATTCGGGAAAGAAACTACCCGAGCACGTGAAAGATATTCAGGCCGAAGGGATAAGGCAGATCAAACTGATCGATGCTACCCCGATCGGAATTAACGTGCGTTCAACAGTTGCAACCTACGCGAATGTTCATGATGAGTTACGAAAAGTTTTCGCAAAAACAAAAGATGCCAAGGAGTTAGGGTATAGGTCGGGAGATTTTTCTTATAATACAGGATCTTTAAGGTGTTCAACATGCGATGGAACGGGAAATATAAGTCTGGACATTCAGTTTTTGCCTGACGTTGATATTCCATGTCCTGACTGCCGCGGTTCGAGATATTCCAGAGCGGCTGAAAAAATCAAATACATAACAAAGTCCAACGAAATTTATACCTTACCCCAAATTATGGCAATGGATATAAGTCATGCACTCGTTGCTTGTCGAGAAATCAATTCCGTGAAACAGAGACTTCAAACCCTGAGCGATTTAGGATTGGGTTACTTGACTTTGGGAGAAGCAACACCGAGTCTTTCAGGAGGAGAATCTCAAAGATTGAAATTGGCTTCCGAAATGGGACGCAGACAAGAAGATACGATTTTCGTTTTCGATGAGCCGACCATAGGTCTGCATCCTTTGGATGTAAAAACATTGATCGAAGTGTTCCAAAAACTCATTACGAACAACGCGACAGTCATCGTCATCGAACACGATCTCGATTTGATCAAAAACGCGGATTATATTATCGACATGGGGCCGGAAGGTGGGGACCAAGGCGGTGAAATCGTTTTCGAAGGAACACTCGAAGAAATCTGCAGTTGCAAAAAAAGTAAGACAGGTCAGTTTTTGAAAATGCGCTGATATAAATTTCGGTATAAGTTGGAGCCCTCTAAAGAAAAAAATCAGCGCGTTAAAACAAAAATTCGAATCCGTTTTTAATGCTATTCAACATGTATTAGCGAATTGAAATAGGTATACAAAAAATCATTGCGACTTACTCAACGATCAAAAAACCGAAGGACGATGAAAAAGGTGTTCGATATTTCGGGATAAATAAAAAAACAAACTCTAAATTTGTTGTCTGTCCAACAGAGAGCTATCTTTGGCATGAAAAATCCGAACATCGTCGATCTCGAAAAGAATGCTGGCGGCAACTCCTCCTGACAAATCATTTGGTAGCCTCTCCGTTTTCAATTGGCGGAAGAGGAGAACTCCTTTACAATATAGGTATTTACTTAAATTTAAGTATTTATAATTTTGAATTCTCAAAAAGTACCCCACAAAGTACCCCTTAAAAATCGATGCTATGCTGAAAAATTCTTCCTGGATTAATGCGTATTTTTTTGGATGAACACAGATTTATA
>CADARG010000038.1 GCA_902790255.1 uncultured Pseudomonadota bacterium
CGTGCGGGCGCAACCGTGTAATACCTGTCCCATAATTCCTCCTTTTCTTTCGATTCTAACTTGTATTCTCCATCCCTACAATGTGGGACGAAACATTTAGTATTCCCAAGGCTCACAATCTTATCTGGAGGCATAGAAAAAAAAGTTTAGCAGCTTATGATTAGTGAATTTAATACATATAAGAGTATTTTTTATAATATTCAGCGCGTTATTATTTCTTCTTTGCTCAAAAATCAAAATTAGCATCAGGGCAAATATCATGGTGATAACCCAAAATTTTTGGTTGTTATTTTTGAAATTTAACATGATCTCTCTCCTGTTTTGAATTTACGAAAATCAGAGTGATCATTTTCTATGAACAGATTTCGGTAAATTTTATTAAGAAAGTAGGCAATATGATTAACTGATTTTGCAGGAGATTTTAGGCTACCCCCCCCCAGTATGTCAACTATTGTTTTGTCAAATTGAGTCACAAATCTACTCCTAATCACAAACATATGTAGCTATTATTCAGGTAGATGATTAAAATAACGTTAAATTTTGGATTTTTTAACAGTCTTTTCCAATTTTCGGAGCTCATTTTCCGATAATTTCTCGATTTTTCCCGAAGGCAGATTACCGAGAGAAACCGTACCGTAGCTAACGCGAATTAATCGATTGACGATGCAGCCGAGTGATTCCAAAACTTTACGGATTTCGCGGTTTTTTCCTTCTTTCAGCGTCAAAATTGCCCAGTTGTTCGATTTGTCCTGTTTTATGATTTTTACATCGATTGGTCCGTAATTGATGCCGTCAACTGTTACTCCGTTTTTCAATTTTTCGATTTTTTCTTTGGTTAAATTGCCATGAAATCTGACTTTGTAGGAGCGTGCCAATCCTGTGGAAGGAAGTTCCAATTTTCGCGAGAAATTTCCGTCGTTTGTGAACAGCAACAATCCCTCGGAATTATAATCCAAACGCCCGATATACAGCAATCTGTCGTTTGTTTTCGGAAACAAATCGAAGACAGTTTTTCTTCCTTTCGGATCGCGTTTTGTTGTGATATATCCTTTCGGTTTGTTCATTTTCCAGACGACTAACGTCTCGGATTTCTTGCCGATTGGTTTGTCGTCGATTGTGATTTCATGAGAATCGTCCACGAAGAATACAGGAGTCATTACGCTTTCCCCGTCGACACAAACTCGACCTTCGGCGATCAATTTCTCCGCTTCCCGACGCGATGCCGCGCCGCTTTCCGCTATTTTTTTTGCAATGCGCATTAAAATCCCGTGAGAATTCTGTCGATTAGTTGCTGAGTTGTCGGGATGAAATTATTTTCATAAAACGGATCTTCTGCAAATCGGTATGCCGAGTGCCCCGCGAAGATCAAACTTTCGTCCAGATTTCCGCCATGAGCCGCGCTTTGCAAAGTTTTTTGAATGCAAAAACTGCGAGGATCAGGAATTCTTCCCGTGGATCCTTTCGTCTGGCACCAGCTGCTAAAGTGGCACGCGCTCAGACATCCGCAACAGTTTCTCTGATCATTCAAGATGGTCTGAGATTCTTCCGGAGTTACAAACACGACAGTATTTGACGGAGTTAACATCGCGGTGGTGAATCCGTTTGCGATCCACTGATTTACTTTGTCGGAATAATTGTTATCCAGGCAAACTTCGCGACCGAATACTTTCACTTTCAACTCGGAATCTTCAACTATCGGAGCTTGTCTTTCCTGACGTGCCAACAAATTCGAAATCATTTTGTTGTTGACGGCTGAAGAATAAAATCCTGTTGGGCTGAGAGTCGTCAACTTCACATCTCCGCGTTTTAAGGACATCAATTTCGGTTGCCATGCTTTAGCGACAGGGCATTCCGTCGTCAAAATCGGACGAGTTCCAAACTGAAACGCGACATTTCCGATTTCCGGATTGTTCATGTAATCCTGCCATTCGGAAAGCCACCAAACACTTCCAGCAATGATAATAGGGATTGAAACCAAGTTGAAGGAATTCATTACTTTTCGCAGTTCAACCAACCTCAAATACGGACTCATTGGGTTGTTCGGGGATTCAGCGTTGGAAAGACCATTGTGACCTCCAGCCAGCCATGGATCTTCGTAAACTACACCGCCCAGAAGTTCGACGCACTTCTTGAATGATCTGCGAAATAGAGCAGAAAAAGCTCGTGCCGACGAAACGATTGGGTAATAATGAACTTCGAATTTCGCCGCAATTTCAGAAAGAGAATATGGCATACCGGCTCCGCAAACGACTCCGTGGATGCAACCTTTCGCGCCTTCCAAAATTCGAGTAATAACTTCCTGACTGCTGCCCATTTCCCAAAGGGCGTTCATGTGAATTCGACCTTTTCCGTTGGATCTTTCTCGCGCGATTTTCGCTTGGGCGATTCCTCCCGCAACTGCGTACTCAATTAATTCGCGATGACGCTCTTGTCTTGTTTTTCCGTGATAAATTTGCGGAATGATGTTGCCTTTTTCATCGTAAGAATCAGCATTGACTGCGGAAAACGTTCCGACGGCGCCGGCTGCAGCCCACGCTCCACAAGTTTCTCCATTGGATACCGAAATTCCTTTCCCTCCTTCTACGAGAGGCAGAACATCTTTTAACCCTGAAAATTTTTGAGCTATCAGATCTAACAACACAACATACTCCCAAACTCGTGCGTCAATGATACAAAATTAAATATACATCAGCAATCTAAATCTTCGGAGACTCGCATTTCTCCAACATAACTTTTAACGCTTCATCGACAGAGAAAGTTTCCTGACTTCCGTTCGCATAACGCAAAGTTAACTGACGATTATTCTGTTCATTCTCTCCAATGACTGCAATGACAGGAACTTTTTGCATAATGTGACTGCGAATTTTATAGGAAATTTTCTCCGAGCGAGTATCTAATTCACAACGTAATCCTGCTGCCTCGAATTTCCTGCAAACCTCCTCAGCGTATCCGTCGAAACTGTTTGTAATTGTCGCAAATACGATCTGAACAGGAGCCAGCCACATCGGAAGTCTTCCTGCGTAGTTCTCCAACAGAATTCCGAAAAATCTTTCAAGAGATCCCAACACCGCGCGGTGCAACATGATCGGATGATGCTTTTCTCCGTCCTCGCCCGTGTAATAAGCACCCAGTCTTTGCGGCAATTGGAAATCAACCTGCAAAGTTCCGCATTGCCATTCTCTGCCGATCTTATCTTTCAGCGAGAATTCCAATTTCGGACCGTAGAAAGCACCTTCACCCTTATTTAGCGTGTACTCGAAACCCGCTTCGGTCACAGCTTCCTGTAATAATTTCTCAGACAGATCCCAAATTTCATCTGCACCGATTCTTTTTTCCGGACGATCAGAGAATTTCACAGAGAAACTTTCGAACCCTAAATCTTTGTAGATTTTCGCAAGCAATCTGCAGAATTTTTTCGTTTCGCTATTGATCTGATCCGGTGTACAGAAAATATGCGCGTCGTCCTGAGTAAATCCTCGAACTCTCATTGTTCCGTAAAGAGATCCAGACGGTTCGTTTCTATGGCAGTAACCGAATTCCGCCAAACGCAACGGCAAGTCCCGATAGCTTTTCACTCCCTGCTTGAAAATCTGAATCGCTCCTGGGCAGTTCATAGGTTTTACCGCCAGAATTCTGTCCTCAGATTCTGCGATGAACATATTTTCACGATATTTTTCCCAATGTCCCGATGCTTCCCAAAGAGTTCGGTCCACCAGCTGCGGAGTGCAAACTTCTTGATACCCATCCTTTAAAATGCATTTCCTTATATAACCCTTTAGGATATTGTAAACAGTCCAGCCTTTCGGATGCCAGAAAATACATCCCGGAGATTCCTCCTGCATATGGAACAAATCCATTTCTTTCGCGATTTTACGATGATCTCTTTTTTCGGCTTCTTCCAAATTCTTGATATAATTATCCAGTTCTTCTTTCGTAAACCAAGATGTCGCGTAAACTCGTTGCAGCATCTCTCTTTTGGAATCACCACGCCAGTAAGCTCCCGCCAATTTCATGATTTTGAAATGCGTAGACACAGTTCCTGTTGACGGAAGGTGAGGTCCGCGGCAAAGATCCACAAATTTATCCTGATGACGGTAGATGCTGACGGTTTTGACATCCAGATCGGTAATAAGTTCCACCTTGAATTTGTCATTTGCAAAAAGTTTTAACGCATCATCTTTTGTGAGAACTTCTCTCGTGATTTTGTAATTCGCTTTGATGATTTCCTTCATTTTCTTTTCTATTTTCGCAAAATCATCAGGAGTCAGCTGATGATCGCAGGAAATATCGTAATAAAATCCGTTTTCAATTACAGGTCCGATCGCCAGCTGAGTGGACGGCCAGATTTCCTTGATCGCCTGAGCCATGATGTGAGCCGTCGTGTGCCTGAATATCTCCAACGCCTTTGGATGTTGTTTTGTCACAAATTCCGCAGTAGTTGTTTCAGGTACCATTGTAGAAAGATCCACAATTTGACCGTCAACAATCATCGCAACAGCTTTTTTTTCATTATTTCGCTTTGCTAATTCAAAACCCGAGATATCCATAAAAACACACTCCAAAATATGATGTTGCATTCTACAACGTTAACCGCGATTTATCAAACAAAGTCGCAAAAACAGATCCTTTAGAACGAATCTCGAAAATTTACAATTTTCGGCAGAATTCACGAACATGGTGTAAATTTGACTAGGGCGATTTTTTCTAATACTAATTAATTATTGGATCGGTTTACAGAATTGGCTGACAATGCAAGTGTAAAATTAGAGGAGTCTGATTATGAGTGAAAAAGAAACCATTTTGGAAGTCATGAAGAAAGCAGGGGAGCCGTTGAATGCAGGGAAAGTGGCTGAATTAACGGGTCTCGATCGAAAAGTCGTCGATAAAGCATTTGCGGAAATGAAAAAGGACGGAACTATCGTTTCTCCTGTTCGATGCAAATGGGAACCTGCGAAATAAAAATTTCTAAGACCCTTCTTATTGAAAGAGGGGTCGAAATTGGTTTTTTCATCATCATATTCGTTATTTAGTGAAATACTTTGCGGTTATTTTTGTTAGAATAGAGGGATTTTGTCGCTGTTGACATCTTTCTTAAATAAACTAGAATTCGAACATATAAAAAAGCAGATATTTTGACCTCGGCATTTGCATAAGATAGAGAAAAATATGAAAACTCTGGATAAGATAAAAAAGGGAGAAACCGTAAAAGTCATTTCGATGGAAGATTCGAGTGATGAATTAAGATCTCACATTCTCAATATGGGATTAACTCCCGGAGTGGAGGTAACTTTGATAAAAAAAGCGCCTCTCGGAGATCCTTTGGAGTTCAGATTGAGGGGATACGAATTAGCTTTACAAAAAAAAGATGCATCAAAAATTGTTGTCGAAGATATTTTGAAAAATTCTCAGGTGTCTCAAATGTACGAACATACAAATTTTGAAATCGAAAAAGATCACCCGCAAATCGGAGAAGAAATAAAATATATCAACAGAAATCTGAATTCGAAGAAAACAAAGATAAAATTCGCTTTGGTCGGAAATCAAAACGCGGGAAAAAGTACGCTATTCAACAAATTGACGGGATCGCACCAACATGTTGGTAATTTTCCGGGAGTTACCGTAGAAAAAACAGTGGGTTTGATCAAGGGAAATCCAAATCTTTCGATTACTGACTTGCCGGGGGTTTATTCTCTATCTCCTTACAGTAAGGAAGAGATTATCACTCGTGAATTCATTCTCAATGAAAAACCCGATGGGATCATAAATATTGTCGACGCGACTAATATCGAAAGGAATCTTCTTCTGACAATTCAGTTGTTGGAATTGAGAATTCCGATGGTAATTGCGCTCAACATGATGGATGAAGTTCAGGCAAGCAATTGGAAGATTGATATCAACGGATTGGAGAAGTTTTTCGGAGTGCCTGTAGTTCCGATTTCAGCAAAAAGAAATGAAGGAATAACTGAACTTGTGGAACATGCCGTAAATGTTGCGAGATACGAAGATCTTCCGAAAAAGCTCGATTTTTGCGAAAAAAAAGAGGGCAAAGAAGGTGCTGTGCACAGATGTATTCACTCGATAATATCCGTAATTTCAGATCGTGCAAATGCTGCGAATATTCCTCCTCATTTTGCTGCGGTAAAATTTCTTGAGAAAGATGAATGGATCAAAAAACCACTGGCATTGGATAAAAACCAAGTCGGAATTATCGATAAACAAATTTCTCAGATGGAAGATGAATACCAAATGGATTCAATGGCAGCCCTTGCCGACACGAGATTTTCTTTCATCGAAAAACTTTGCCATCGTTTTGTCTCCAAACCGCAGGAATCCAAAGGATTTCGGCTGTCTGCCCGATTGGATAAAGTTTTAACTGGAAAATATACGGCATTTCCTGCGTTTTTCTGCATCATCGCAGCCATTATGTACATCACTTTCGGTCCCGTTGGGTCGTTTCTATCCCAGTTCATGGAAAGATTTACTAATTTTATAACGATGGGAATCGATCAATGTTTGACATCTTATGGACTGAATTCGGCAGTGCATTCTCTGGTAGTTGACGGAATTTGTGTCGGAGTCGGAAGCGTTTTGAGTTTCTTACCGATGATATTGGTGTTGTTTTTTTTCTTGTCTTTACTCGAAGATACGGGATATATGGCGCGAGTTGCATTCGTTATGGATAAAGCCTTGCGAAAAATCGGATTATCCGGAAGAAGTTTTGTTCCGATGTTGATAGGATTCGGATGTTCAGTGCCCGCAGTCATGGCTGCTCGGACATTACCATCGGAAAGGGACAGAAAAATGACCATCCTTCTGACTCCTTTCATGAGTTGTTCCGCAAAATTAACAATTTATGCATTTTTTACAGCGGCATTTTTCAAAGAAAACCAAGTGCCGGTTGTAATCAGTTTATATTTCATCGGAATCATTGTCGGAATAATATTTGCCCTGGTAATGAAAAACCTTGTTTTTAAAGGTAATCCTGTACCTTTCATTATGGAACTGCCGAATTACAGATTTCCGAGTTTGGTAAATATTTGCAGATTGATTTATATGAAAGCGAAAGACTTTGTGACTCAAGCTTTTTCGATAATCTTTTTCGCAACAATGATAGTATGGTTTTTGCAGGCGTTCGATTTGAGATTAAATCTTGTCGATGCTCCTGCGGATAGCATATTGGCCGCGTTGGGAGACTTCCTTTCTCCGATATTTACTCCCCTCGGAATGACTGATTGGAAGATTTCCACAGCATTTCTCAGCGGATTCATGGCAAAAGAAAGTGTGATTAGTACTTTTGCAGTGCTACTTGGTGGGGATGTTTCTCAACTTTCCGCGTGTTTTAGCCAATTAACCACTTTCGTATTTTTGGTATTCTCTTTGCTTTACACTCCTTGCATTGCAACAATAGCATCGGTGAAAAGAGAGTTGGGAAAAAGATACGCTATAGGAATAATTTTCTTGCAATGCGCAATAGCTTGGGTTGTGGCGTTTCTCATATATAAAGTTGGAATGCTTATTTTTTAACTTCAAAACTTAATTTGGGATCTTGATATTTTTCATTGCTATCTCAACTTTATCAACGAAAGGATCTGTTTTACTTAGTCCCGCGAAATAAACATATTTTATAGATTTGCATTCGGTTAGGGCTTGTCCCAGAAGGAAAGCAATTTCGTTTTCATCATTTAAAAACGCTCCGCATCCGATTTTTCCGAGCACCAAAGTATCTGCTTCAGCAGTTTCTGCTCCTCTTATCAAGTTAATAAACTTATTCAAAACGCATTTTTCATAATTTTTTTGTACTTCATCGAAAATATTCTTCACTTTATCCGATTCTCTTAGCTTTAACTTAATTATTTGTGCAATGATTTCGCTTGTGTCGAGATTTTTATTCAAATGTCGTTTTGAAAACTCCAGAAGTTTTTCGATTGGACAGAAAATTGCGATTTTTCCTATGTCTCTTTTTATTTTGTTATTTAACATATCTCGTCCGTCGGCGTTTCCGTCCTTTAGCAAAATAGAAAAAGCTCGATTCATTCTGTCGTATATTTTTTCTCCGTCGTTTTCTTCACTGTAATTTGTTAACATAGCACCCGTTGGATCTTTGCTCACATCCGTTGCAAAACTTGGCATGGAAAGAAAAGCATAGGATATCTCAACGACTTTGTCTTTTGGTAATTTGATCATTTTGGAGCAATTTTCAACGTCATGAGTTACCAAAAGGTTCGTTAAAATAAAACCATAGGCCGGATTTATGATTTCCGGACTTTTGTAATCATCTTTATTTAAACAGTAGCGTTTTTGTTCAGCGCTGTATATTCCGTCACCTCTTCCGCCGATGTTGCTTACTCCGAATTTATTTTTCAGATATCCGTAAATTTCGGGAGCCATAAGTACAGTCTGCTCTTCTTGAGTGCCTGCAGGATTACCTTTTTTGGTTATATAGATTCCGCCGGTATTTGTTGAATCCGCAAAAACCAAAACTGCGACTTTCTTACCGGATTGAGCTAACTTCAGAGCTGCGGGACCGCTGTAGAGTTCAGTTGCGGACAATTTTGGTACGCTTTTTTGTTGATCTGAAAACTGATTTTTATGAAGATTACGACAATTAATTAATTTTATTCTCTTAAAATGTGGTTGAAATACTTTTTGAAATTTTGGATTGGCAGTAGAGAGCGCAAAATTTCGGGTAGTTGTTCCTGTTTCCGGAAGATTTTTGTAAATCAAATTGAATTCGACAGTATTTGAGAAATTGGATTCTGATTTTGCAGATGGAGTTGTTTCTATATCCGATGGAAACTCATTTACATTTCCGAAAAATCCCAACATATTTCCTTCAACATTTTCGAAATATGAAAAAATCAAAAAACTCGATATTATCAATGCAATCATACTTTTTTTCATAAAAAGCCTTCCGATTACTTAACTTTCGATACACTGACTTTTTTAATTCGTGCGATATTTTTTTTGTGTTCTTTATACGTTTTAGAATAGACAGGTTCGGACATCAAATTGCCGTCGTAATACAGATATAACCATTCGGATTTCTTCGGATGAAGCACTGCCAATATGGATTTTCGTCCGGGGTTTGAAATAGGTCCTGGAGGTAATCCCTTATATACATAAGTATTGTAAGGATGATCGTATTTCAGATCTTTGTAAGTCAAATTTCTCGGAAATCTTTTTCCTTTTACCATCGCATAAATAGTTGTCGGATCGGCTTGCAGTTTCATATCTATCTTTAAACGATTCAGATACATTCCGGCGATAGTTTCCAACTCTATTGAAGCCAAAGTTAAAACTTCTTGAGGAGTTTTTAAGAAGCAGTCATCGGATTTGTCCGTCCATTCTTTCTCCAAAAAATCTGACATCGCTTTTTGCGCTTGGTCGATGATTTCTTGCTTCGTTGTCGGATATCTAAAGCAGTAAGTATCCGGCATCAAAGAACCTTCCTCGGGAATATTTTCTATTTCTCCCTGAAGAAATTTGTTGTCATTTAATCTTTCTAGAGTTCTATGGACAGAAAACCCCTCGGGAATACATACCTTATGCACGACAGGCTTTTGCGACGAAAGCATTTTTATTGCTTCCCATAAAGAAACTCCCTTAGGAATTTCATATTCTCCGAATTTTAGTTTATATCCTAGCAATTCACCGAATTTTATAACTAATTTTGTAAGAAAAAAATCGTTGTGAATTTCGCTAGAGATATTATTTCTAATAAATAGTTTAGAAGTGACAGAAAGATTTTCAGGTTGATCGAGAATCAAATAACGACCCATGTCGAAGGGCGAATAACCTGATTTTTTATTGACGCAATACACTCCATAAGAGGCGAGAAGACCTGCGCCGACAAGAAAGCCTATCGCAAAGCCTCCTAAGCAGCGCCGAGTCCTTTCCTCCATCAAAACTTTTTAAACACTAAGCTCGCGTTAGTGCCTCCGAATCCGAATGAATTGGATAAAACATAATCGATTTTTCTGGCGCGTGGCTGCAACGGAACCAAATCCAAGAAAGTCTCTTCTGAATCATGAAGATTCAAAGTTGCCGGTGCGACCTGATCTTTAATCGCCAACAATGAGAATATCGCCTCAACAGCTCCCGCGGCTCCAAGCAAATGTCCTACCGAAGATTTCGTGGACGACATAGACGCCTTGCTGCCTTCTCCGAGTACGCGTTCAACAGCTCTCAACTCACCGACATCTCCTGCAGGGGTTGAAGTTCCGTGAGCATTAATGTAATCAATTTGATCTGGATTTATTTGCGCGGATCTTAAGGCATTGCGCATAGATCTGAACGCCCCGTTACCGTCAGGACATGGCGCCGTGATGTGATGGGCATCTCCTGACATTCCGTAACCGACCAACTCTCCGTAAATTTTTGCACCGCGCTTTTGGGCGTGCTCCAACTCTTCTAAAATTACGATTCCCGAGCCTTCGGAAATAATGAATCCGTCTCTGGATTTGTCCCAAGGACGTGAAGCCTCTTGAGGATTATCATTTCTGTGAGTGGTCAAAGCGCGAGCTGCCGAAAATCCGGCTACTCCCAGACGACAAACCGCCGCCTCAGCTCCACCCGCGACCATCATATCCGCATCGCCGACTCTAATCATTCTCGCGGCATCCCCGATTGCATGAGTTCCCGAAGCGCAAGCCGTTACGACTGCGTGGTTCGGTCCTTTTAATCCGAATCTGATCGATACATGCCCTGATGCCAAGTTAATCAACGAGGATGGGATGAAAAACGGCGAAATGTGCCGCGCCCCGTCATTGCCTAATTTTATCGCAGTGTTATAAATCGCCGGCAATCCTCCGATTCCCGATCCGATTATTACACCAAAGCGTTCTTTTTCTTCATCCGATAAATTTCCGCTAAATCCTGCGTCTTCCATAGCGTCAGTCGCGGACGCCAGCGCAAACAAAATGAATTTATCGATTCTTCCGAGTTCTTTTGTGCTTACATACTTAAGCGGATCAAAAAGGGTAGGTGCATTCGGAGCTGTTTCCTTTGTAGGAACCTGACCGGCCACTTTTGAAGCCAAATCACTCACATCGAAAGACACAATCCGCCTCACA
>CADARG010000039.1 GCA_902790255.1 uncultured Pseudomonadota bacterium
TTATTAACCATTTGCTGCGAAGATGCTTTCGAGTAAGTTTTTGTATTAAGGAGCGCGAGATGAAGTGGTTTGCCAAAAAGGTAGTTGACGGGGGGGGGGTAAGGACCTAAAAAATCAAGTAAAATCATATGGTTGTCTCTTTGAATTTTTCAAAAATCTAAAATATTTTTACAGAAAATTATTACAATTTCTGACTCCGCGATGCGAGGAAAAATTATCTCGCGGATCAATCCTGATCGAGTTCGCTGTTTGCATGCCGATACTGATCGTTTTGCTGTTTTATATTCATGATTTGATACGAATCAAGCGGTATTATGCTCAAACTGAATTTGTCGGACAGCAAATGGCAAATATTTTGCAGAATATTTCGCAAAAGAGGAGTGATAAAAAAATTACCGTAAACGATTTAAGATATACATGTTCTCTCGCTTGGTTAAGCGTATATCCAGGAAAAACTATGTATAGTATAGATGGTAGTTCTGATCATCATCCACTTATACATTTTCCTTGGGTTAATATGTATCTTGTAAAAGGAGAAGCCGGAGGAAAGGCTAAATGTTTATGGGGAAAAGTGATTCGATGCTCTTACGGAATAAATCCTTCCCGTTGGTATGTTGGTGATATAACAAGTAGCGTTACCAGTAGCACTGTAACATACAGATCAGATGTCGTTCCAGCAGAAACCATTCATCCTACACTTAAAATTAATGAAGGAGATAAAAAAATCATATTAGAAACCAGTATATACTGGAATCAGAGTTATAAGGACGGAAATGAAAAATCGGTAAGCACGGCTCACGAGGCTTTTGGATGTTATCAGGTGAATCCAAAACATTTACCCAAACACAATTGGCTGTTTTTCAATTCTGTCGTAATCTTCACCCCAAAACTGGGATTATTCGATGAAACTCCGCCACAATAAGTTTTGCGAAACTTACTCTTTCACCGATCCAGCGATTGATTTCAAGGCTTTTAACCAATTATTAACCATTTGCTGCGAAACTGGCGAAGTATGAGTTTTTGTATCGAGGAGCGCGCAATGAAGTGGTTTGCCAAAAAGGTAGTTGACGGGGGGGGGTAAGGACCTAAAAAATCAAGTAAAATCATACGGTTGTCTCTCCGAATTTTTCAAAAACCTAAAATATTTTTACAAAAAATTATCGAATTTTCTAACTTTGCGTCGAGAAGAAGAATTATCTAAAGGCTCCATCCTGATCGAGTTCGCAATCTGCATGCCGATTTTGATTATCCTGTTGTTTTATATCAATGACTTGATCAGAATTAAAAGGTATTATTCGCAAACGGAGTTCGTTGCGCAGCAATTCGTCAATATCATTCAAAATATCTCGCAAAAACGAGGGGCATCGGATTCTACGAAATTGAAAATATCTATTCCCGATATAAAATATGCTGCGTCACTGGCATTTTTAAGTATGTATCCGGGAAAAACCATGTACATAACCGGTACATCAGGAGCCAGACATGAACTTTCTCACGCTCCTCGTTTAAATATTTTTTACGTAAAAGGCTTGCCGGGAGGAAAAGCTTCTTGTTTATGGTTCAGGCGTTTTTTGGGTGATTACGCTTCTACTCCAATAACTTTGTCTTCTAAATCTAACACCGCAGGAGAGAATGCAAGGTCTGTAAATGTGCCCGCCGATGCCACCACTCCATCTGATATTTATCCGACATTAAAGATAGGAGAAAATGAAGAAAAAATCATAGTAGAAGTTAACCTTGTTAATGCCAGCCATATTATGAACGCAAATAATTATGTGGAAACAGACAAACAAGCAACCCTGGCGAAAAAAGCTTTCAACTGCAGATTGGTCACTCCAAAACCACTTGAAACAGAAGCAGCTGCGACAGAAGGTTGGTATTTTTCTTCCGTCGTTATCTTCACTCCGAAGCCTGGGTTATTTAGTGAAACACCGCCAACGGAGAACTAAAACCAAGCTTTATTTTTGATTTTATAAAAACAACCTACAATAAAAAACACTAAATATTTCTCAATTTTCAGACTTTATATCGCAAAACGAAATTTGTTGTTGAGTGTATACCGTCAGCGGTCCATCGGAAAAATTCAGCTGAAATCTCGAAAATTTTTGGGCTTCTTTTGCTGAATTGAGTGGTTTGTGGCTTGGGGTTTCTGCCCAAATAAATCCCTTGCGCAAAATATTCAAATAAGAGCATGATTCCAAACTATTAACTGCAATATCCAAGCGATGCCAAGAATTTTTCATAACGTTCATAAAAGCAAATTTCAATTTTTCGTCAATTTCTTTCAAATTATATTTAAAAATAGGTTGAGTCAGTTGAAGTTTCGCCAACAGTATCTTTCTTTGATCGATGAAATTCTGAAGATTTTTTTCAATTCGCTCCGAAGCAATATCGAGGCGTTGTTTATTATCAGACAAAAACCATCCGACATTTATCAAACCTACTGCTTTTAATTTCAGACGACTTCTTTTTAAAATTCCGTAGGCAGAAAATTTCAGTTGAAACGAAAATTTTTCAAGATCCTGGATTAGCTGCAGCTTATCGGGAGTGGAAAGCTCAGCAGCTGCAGTTGGAGTTGGCGCTCTCAAATCAGAAGCATAATCAATCAATGTCGTATCGGTCTCGTGTCCTACCGCGGAAATTACGGGAATCTTGCTGCGAAAAACTGCTCTCACGACATTTTCCTCGTTGAATGGCATAAGATCTTCAAAACTTCCTCCTCCGCGTGCGACTATCAACACATCTGGTCGATGGCTTTCCGAAAGAGAATTCATTCCGTCGAGAGCCTTTTCCACTTGAGATGCCGCTTCACTTCCCTGGACCAAAACAGGCCAAAGCAAAACACGGGTCGGAAATCTTTGCTTTACACGGTGGATGATATCGCGAATAACTGCCCCTGTCGGCGAAGTAATGACTCCGATGATTTTCGGAAATTTCGGAAGATTTTTCTTTAGTTGCGGATCAAATAAGCCTTCCTTCGCCAATTTTTGTTTTCTTTCTTCCAAAATTTTCAGTAAATTTCCGACTCCTGCCAGCTCGAATCTTTCGACAATAAACTGATATTTAGACTGCATTTGGTAGGAACTGACTTTTCCGAAACACGTAATTTTTAATCCGTTTTCCAATTGATGTTTTATGCGTTGCAGCGTGCTTCGCCAGCAAATCGCATCAATGACCGCGCTCTCGTCTTTGAGCGAAAAATAAGCATGTCCTGACGAATGAATTTTTAGGGCGCTTACTTCCGCCGTAAGTTTTATGTGACCGAAATTTATCTCAAGTGATCTTTTGATCAGCGCCGACAGTCTCGATACGGTAAACTCTTCTTCCATCATCTTGAATTCATATTTGAAAATCAGTGAATAGTTCTTTTTTGCCTCGATGATTTATAGTTTTTCACCGCCCAATATGTGAACATGAAAATGCTCAACTTCTTGTCCTGCATCGTTCCCGGTGTTCGACAAAATTCTGTATCCTGATTCCGCAACGCCTAATTTCTCTGCTACGTATGCAACCGAATTGAAAAACTTTTTGACATTCTCAGCCGATTCATTTTTCACGAAATCCGCAAAATTCGTATAGCAACCTTTTGTGATGACCAACACGTGAATTTTTGCCATGGGATTTATGTCGCGAAAAGCCAAACAAATTTCGTCTTCATAAACAACTTCGGAAGGAATTTCTTTTTGCAAAATTTTGAAAAATATATTGTTTTTGTCGTACATAATTTCACCTATTTTCTTACATTAAAAATCATCAGAAAATTCTTGTAAACGCTTATTTGAATTTTGTTGAGGGTTTTCAATTTTACACGGAGAATTTTTTAAATATTTCATAAGCAACATGTCCCGAGTGACCCAAAAAGTATGGGCGGTCGGATGAAGAATGATATTTTCTCCAATGGAATTTTTGTGATCTTTGGTATCAATTGCGAACGCGATCACGTCATTGTTCAAGTTTTGAGAATCTAAACTTTCTCGATTTGCGTTTCCATGAACCGAAATTTTTGGAGCGTAGATATATGAACAAAAAACCTTTGAATCAAAGGTATCTTCATAAATATGGGAATAATTCATGGTGAGTTCGGATTCGACGATATATATCAGAGGTTGAAGATTTCCATCTTTGGCGACGGTTGCGGAAATACCCAAAGTTTTATAAGGAATATATCCGAATTTTATATTTAACGAGTCACTTTCAATTCCGTTATTCGATTCGGATGGTCGAGGAAGACGTTTATTATTTGCGACAAAGGAAGCCACGGACATAGCGACTGTTTCAATGTTGGATTTTGTCAATTGTTCATGCATATATTTATTGGCCGTCATATTTTTGCGAATAATAAATCCGGAAATTATCGCTAAAATTGAAATTCCTATGGCAATTTCCAATAAAATTGATCCTTTTTTCATATTTTTTCGAGAAAATTTAAGAAAAATCGATAATTTTTTCATTTTTTCTACAATTTTCATATCTTTTTTCGCTTTTTCACCAAATTCTGAACAGAATCACGCAATCTTCATTTTTATTTTTGAAATTATATTTTGATCCGATAACGCATTCTCCCGAAGCATATTGCCCTTTCATAATTTGAACATCTCCCTCTGACGGCAAACCGTTATCCATACTTCTATCTATATAGTAAGCATTTTCTGGGGTCATAATTCCCGAAAAATTCCGATTGTCGCTTGTGCCTTTGGACAAAATTAACCAAGTTCCGGGTTTGCCTTTGATATCTGATGATACGGAAAAATATCCTCCGATTTTGCTAATAGGATATCCGTTGACCAGCTCGACACTGACCAATCCCGACTTGGTCAAATGACTCCAAAATCTTTTTGCATCTTCTTTCGATAAAATTTCTCCGCTGCCGTTGCCGTTTTCCAAAGATTCATCAATTAATTCTTTTGCGTTCTGCAGATCTCCGGGAATTGCTCCGTATTTTTCCGCAAAACTGTTGGCAGCGATTCGAAAAGTCTCGACCTGTTCAATCACCGTTCGCAATCTTGCTGTTCGAATCAATTCTTTTCCCTTCAGAGAAAAGGTCGCAACCAAACTAATGACCAGTACTGCGATCGCAATTTCGACGAGAGAAAATCCTCTGTTTACTTTTTTCAGCATTAGACGAGTTTTTTTCATTTTTTGCTCCCTCTGCTAATTTTTCTATCTTTGTTTTCTTTTCTGTTTTTTTCAAAGTTTATGGGACGCGGATCGTTTGCAAATTTTTCGTACAACCTTCTGTCGGCTGTGTGATGTTTTCTTTTTTTCAAGATGGTTGCCTTCAGGAAAATCACCAACTCAGTTACATCTGTCGACTTAGCATTTTCTCCGACAACGGGATCTAACTCAGGAAGCAAAGGTAATCCGCTGCGTCCATTGGTTGACTCTTCCTTCATCAGACCTCCCATTACCGCGACCTGACCCGAGGTCAATTTCAAAACGGAATCCATCTCTCTCATATCAACAATTGGAACTTTTTGCGGTTTTGGTAGTATGCCGGGATCTCGACCGAAGGACTGAAACAGATAAGGAATTTCCTTATACTCTCGAATTCGCGAAATCGTCGGTCGCAAATTCAGAAGAATAGAGTTGTTTTTTGTGTCTATCGAAGGTTGCACTGAGACTATCAACCCGATCGGAACAGTGTGCAAAGTCGTCGTCATAAAATCGGTGTCTCGTCCTGTCGTTGTCGATCCGTATTGACGCTGTATTTCCGGGAGACAAATGATTTCGTTATGCGCAACTTTGAGTATAGCTGATTGATTATTCAGAACTGTAATACGGGGACTGGATAAAGTTTTTACCGCTCCGAATTTTTCAATTATTCCGGCGACTGCGTTCAAATTATATTTATCGATTCCAAACGAAATCATCCCAGTACTATCCGAATAATTTTTCAGAAAAGTCGTTCCGTCTGCACGAAAAATTTTCCAATTTATTCCGTTTCTGTAGGTATCGTTCAAATGAACTTCCAAAATTTTCGCCTCGATCAGAACTTGAGATTCCGTTGCTTCTCTCAAAAGATTTATGTATTTTTGGACTTCTTCATGTTTAAATTGAGGAGCATGCACAGTTACTAAACCGCCCTGTTTGTGAACCGTTACCGTACCTTCATCTCCGACTATATTTTGCAAATTTTGTTCCAACTCTGTCCAAAAATCATTTTTGATTACACCTGACATGGTGCTGCTCGATCCATTGTCTTTTGAGTTAGTCGTTGCGTTGATACTGTTTTTTAAAATTGATTGATTCATAAACAAATCAGTGGAAGTCGAAACCGAACTTTGTGTTTCGCGCTCTATATTCAGGAACTGCAGACTGTAAATTTTGGTCGACGGAGTATCATTCTCGATTTTTACCGAATTATTTTTTATCGTATATTTCAAAATACAAGTGCTGCAAATATCCTTCAAAATATCAATGAACGGACGATTTTTTGCTTCGAAAGAAATTCCGCCTTCAACGTTGTGCGGAATAAAAACGTTAATATCCGCTTTTTTCGCAAGTTGAGTAAAAACATCTCGCAAACCCATACTTTTCGAAATGGAAATGGATACTTTTCGATAAAAATTCGGAGGTATGATATCCTCATCTTCCTCTTGATCCGCGTCCATTTCCTCTACTGAGTCGTCTTCGTAAATCGAATCAGTGATTGTATCCAGACTGGATGGAACTAAATTTTTTTGCTGGAGAGTTTTCGGCGTATCGACAATCGAACATCCCATAACCAGAAAGCAAAAAATTAGACTTCTCATATTACTTAGCCATTTTTTACAAAATATTAATGAAATTATACGTAAAATTTTAAAAAAATTCAAAAATTTCATAAAAAACCAAGAAATTTATCAAAAAATCCGAAAATTTCATCACAATTTAATTCTTAGCAAATTAATGAACAAATTGGTTTAAAGCATTTTCTCCGCATTTGAACCGGTAAACAAAGTTGAAATTTTCCGCAATATGTTTTATAAGATGACAATCGGTTTGGTATTTGTAGGTGGAAAAGGTCATAGAATACACGGTAGCTCAAGTGAAAGGACGGCGGTTACGTATGGCGCGAGCGCTTACGGGAATGTCGCGTCAGGACTTGCACGAGAAAACAGGGATAGCTACTTCCACGATGGATACCTGGGAAAGCGGTCGAGTCGAGTTGAACGAGAAAAGTTCCCTCAGAATTTGCGAATCCTTTCGAAAGTTAGGAATTTTTTGTTCAGCAGAGTGGTTGCTGCGTGGAGAGGGAATGCCCCCCCATTTAATGTCCGACACAGAAAAATCCATGCTTTCTTTTGACGAAAACGGAGAAGGTTCACAGATAAATTCATTGAAAAAAAAATCTTTTAATTTTCCTCCTTTTTTGGATGCTGATATAAAAAAGGAATTGAGTTTTTTTTTAAATTTACACGATCACCCCATTTTCCATATATTGACAGAAAAATTCGGGAAGACGATATTTGATGCCGGAGATTGTGTAGCCGGATTGGAAGAGAGTCCGCAAAGACTCATAGGAAAGATCGTGATTCTCCAAAAAACAAACGGAGATACCTGCCTTTGTCGACTAAATAGCGTCATTGGAAACATTGCACAAGTGTCTTTTAAGAAGAAAACTCCATCCATACGAGTAGAATTTAAAAAAATGGGCAAAATTTTGTGGCACAGGAAGTTATCGCACTCAAGTTTTTAACTTATACGAACTCAGTTCATATGGGAAATACTTTTAAAGTTGCCAGTTAACCTCTACGGTCGTCTTAATTAATATCATTAGGTGATATCTGATTTTGTTAACTATTTGTTAAACAGTAACTTTCTATAATGGATTTAGGTTTCTCACATAAGAATTGGGAGAGTTTTATGAAAAAAACAGATAAATCTGATGATAAGAAATTCGCAAGTATATTTTTGTTTTATTCTGTCTTATTGTTGGGAACGATTTACATAATTTCCGGTGATTTGATAAGAATTATTGAAGATTTTATGCAGGGATCACAGCATAAGCCGTTTTCATTACTTCAGGCTAATTGTATAGAATCGGAAATGTTTAAAAATTATGTGAATCAAAAATTTTCACCTCTTCGAATAGGAGTAAATAAACAATCGAATCAAATTTTGGATCACATGATTGATATGATGATTTATCAAAAATTTTTAAAAGGACACCCTTATGTTGAAACTAAACTTTCGCTGCCGATATATATGCAGAAACATGGAAAAAAATGGGTAAAAGAAAAGAATGAATTGAAAAAAATCATAAATTTGGATGGAGAAGAATTAGGACCTGAAGCTTTTTATTTTCATCATGGATTAAGATTTGCAGACGCGAAAATCCGTGATTATATAAAAGACAAAAATATATTGGATTGCGGGTCATACATTGGTGACTCCTTAATTATTCTACAAAATTATACGAACCAAACTATCTATTGCTATGATTTTTGTAAGCCTAACATAGAGAAATTTAAAAAAATCGTAAAGTTAAACAAAGTAAACAATAACTACAAAATGATCGAAAGTGCGCTCGGAGAAGAAGTTAAAACTATTAGCATTGAATCGAGAAAAAATGTCGATGCAGGAGCTCGTTTGAAAACCGGAAATGATGAACTTGTAAAAATTACAACTATCGATGAAGAAGTTAAAAAGCATAATATGCGTGTAGGATTTATAAAAATGGATGTTGAGGGACATGCTTTGGAAGTTATTAAAGGCGCGATTAATACAATAAAAAAGCAGAGACCTGTTCTTTCAATATCGATATATCACAGCCCTTCTGAACTTTTTGATGTTAAACCGTTTTTGGAACAACATGTTGAAAATTATATTTTCGAATTTGATATAGAACAATTTTCAATAGGTGATTTTCCTGACACAGTTTTGTTCGCTTATCCGAAAGAATTAGCTTAAATACTCGCTAATCACACTGCTACACAGACGTTCAGCCTGGTACAAAATCCGACAACATTGCTAGATGTTTCGTCCCACATTGTAGGGATGGAGAATACAAGTTAGAATCGAAAGAAAAGGAGGAATTATGGGACAAGTATTACACGGTTGCGCCCG
>CADARG010000040.1 GCA_902790255.1 uncultured Pseudomonadota bacterium
GAAGATTTTTAAATTTCCCGACGCTGGTTTCAGCCCCATGTAGAGCAATCGTATGAGAGTGCTTTTCCCGGCTCCGCTTGCTCCCGTCAAAAAGTAAAAAGATTTTTTGTTTAACTCAAGAGATATGTTTTTCAGCACAGGAATTCCATTTCCGTAATGAACCATAACATTATCCAAAGAAATCACTGGCTCGCTTTTACGCATAACAACTCCTGACACCACAAACAACTCTTCTATTGTAGCACAACAAATTCAATCAATACAGGAATTTAACTCACTAAAATTCGTTAATAAAAATTTTACTTTTTCTTCGTAAAATTGGGTCATGTTTAAGAGATTTTTTGAACGTATTTATGAAGAGAGTGGTTGTGTACACAAAGCATTTAGTTTTGTGATAGGGAAGTTTTCATGTGTAAATGTCAAATGCAAACAGTTGTGCAAAAGGAAAGGAGCCGCAATTCTGGAGGCGGCGTTGTGCATACCAATACTTCTGTATTTGATATTTTTCATAATAGAGACAATCAGGATTGGAATCTGCCAAGCAACCGTCGACAATATAGCAGTGAAATTAGCCTTTGAATACAGCGGAAAAAAAAGTACTAGTGACTTTGACAAAATCATCAAGAGGTCCTTATCTCCGGGCGTGAGTTCTAAAAATGTTTATTGTCGAATCTATCTGTCTTCGGATTTAAATACCTTGCTAAGTGGGAACAAACTATCGGAAAATCCCAGTGTGGACTCAGAAAATAACATTTCCCCTCCTGACGATTCTCCCACCAGCGGTTGCGCGTTTGTTATAACGGTATCTTACAAATTTCCTTTCAGCAGTGCGCTTGTTGGAAAATTGTTCGCGGGCGGAAAAAATTATGGGAATAACTTTTTGTTATGGAGCAGAGTAGTTAATGTTTGCAGCTAGATTCATAATCCGGTTGTAAAAAATCGTACCTTTTTAATTAGTTGAATCCGCAAAATATTTGAAGTAGACTTGAGGTAGTGTTGTAATTTGAATTTAGATATGAACGGTATACTGAGCTGTTATTTTCCGACCACTGTTGTCGCTATTGATGACAATATTAATTTTTTGGACAGCTTGCGAGATATTCTGGGTTCAAAAAACATCACGGTGAAAGGGTTTTCCGATCCGTTTGCCGGGTTGGATTTCATCAACGAGAATTCCTCGAGTAATGGTTTGGCTTTCTCCGATCTAACCATGAGTGGGGACGAAACGACCTCCGATTGGAAATCGATTCTTTTGAACGTAAATAAAGTCCATAGCCAAATATATGATGAAGGTAGGTTTTCCAAAATTTCGGCTGTACTCGTAGACTATTCAATGCCTGGAATCGATGGAGTCGATCTGTGTTCCAGGATATCGGACCCGAGCATACAGCGCATACTTTTGACAGGAGTAGCCGACGAAAAGGTTGCAATTGACGCTTTCAACAACGGATACATAAACCGATTCGCTAGAAAAAACAGCTCCAATATTGTCAGCGACGTGATTCAAAACGTAAACAAGGCTATCTATCAATATTTTTCCATTTATACGTCGGATTTAATGAAATGTCTGCCGACAAAAGAGATAAACAACCTTCGGGACCCGATTTTTGCGAATTTTTTCTACGGAACATGCCTAAATCGGGGTTACGTAGAGTATTACATGCTCGACACTTTCGGCAGTTATTTGTTTTTGCGAGAAGACGGGCGAGCGAATCTTTTGAGTATGATGCCTGAGTCCGAAATCGACAGAATAATAGAAATTGGCGTCGATTCAGAGGAGATATCGGAAGAAGTTCTTGTCGGGCTGAAATCTCATGAGTACATGTTGGTGCTGCACAATCGTAACGGGACTCTGCCTCCGATCTCAAGTTGGGACAAATATATGCGCCCGGCACGTAGGCTGGAGGGATATCAAACATATTGTTTCACATTTGCCGAGAGCAATATGTTGGATTTGGATTTCGATCGGATAAAAAGTTTCAACCAATTCAGAAAAAATATGTTGGAAGCAGAAAGACAGAAACTGTAAAGTCGCAATCTGTATTTTTTTGTGAGAAATGCAAGTCTTTGTTTTTGCTCAGATATTTTTTGCGTAGTGATACCAAAAAGCTAAAATTTGGTTAATTTTTGAGAATTTTCTGCCCCTCACTCCCCACCCTGGGCATGGTAGCACAGAAAGGTTAAAATCGGATTAATTTCAGACAGCGACGGCAGGGGCTTTATGCGTCTTGTTCGCGTACCTCTCTAAATTAATACCGGGCAACGCAGGCATGGATTTTTTGCGTCTAAGAACGTTATGCGCGCATCCTTCCGCGGAATCAAAAGGTTAAGATTTGGTTAAATTAACCATTTGTTAATAATTACTACTTATCAGCCCCGCTGCCCCCACCCTCGGGATTATAGTGCGGAAAAGTTAAAATCGGATTAATTTAGGCTCCAAGATTTTCTTGGTTCGATAGATACGTATCCAAAACATCACTTGCACGAGCTTTGTGTCTATTCATAAAATCACAAAAAAGTATTACGGCTTATTCGGAATCGTCGTTGACGCCCCAGAGATTTTCCTTCCGAATCCATCCCTTAATTTTGTTGATATCGACTTTCACCCAAGCATCGCGTTTTTCGAGGATTCTCACTATTACATCTTTCTCTAACTTCGCGATGGGGCACGATTCCGAATCCCTCTTGTAAAGCAGCGCGTTATCTTTCACGACAACAGCGGTATTTCTCCCGGAGATCATGTTTTTGTGCATCCAACCTTCAGTGTTATCGAGATACTTCACTTTTCTCCAATGTTGAAACTCCGCCACCAGCATCATGGGAAGTCCTGCTCTGAGAAAGACCCAACTGATCGGAAATTCGTCTCCCGGACCGACGCGCATATTGATTTTTGAGGACTTCAGGCTGACGAACTGTTTCGCTTCAACCGTTCCGTCGGACAGACCTAAAACTAAAATCGCCAAAACAAATTTTTTCATTACATCCGAAACAAACATCAAACAAAAATCGCTCAAACAAAATTTTATGTCACATCTGACCACAATAAACAATGGAATAATAGCATAATCTTGCAAAAAACGAACGGATATTTCAGTTATTTGCGAATCTTTGTTTCCGTTTTAAAGTGTTTTCGGCATACGGAGATATATTTTTCATTTCCTCCGATTTCGATTTGTTCGCCCTTTGTAATTTTATTTCCGTTTTCGTCGATCCTCATATTCATTGTGGCTTTTTTCCCGCAGAAACAAACGGTTTTAAGCTCAACAATAATATCCGCGACGGCAAGAAGTCTTTGACTTCCCTCAAAACTGTTTCCCTGAAAATCCGTACGCAATCCATAAGTCAGAACGGGAATATTCAGAAAATCCACGACATCGCTCAGCTGGTCCACCTGTTTTGCTGTGAGAAACTGCGCTTCATCGACAAGTACACACGAAATATTTTTCGCTCCTTTGGCGTAACAAAAAAAATCGAAGTCTTTGTCATAGGTCATCGCATTTTTCTGGAGACCTATCCGCGAACATATGATCCCTTTGCCGTAACGAGTGTCGATGGCGTTCGTGAAAATCACCGTTCCCATTCCGCGTTCATGATAGTTGTGATCTGTTTGCAACAAAGACGTAGTTTTACCGGCATTCATCGCTGCATAATAAAAATATAAGCTTGCCATAATTCTTCTTTCCCTTTGCTGAACTCTAACATATTACGGTCCGATTTTTTAGCGGATTTTGAAAAATGTTCGCATGGTAATTGAAATTTAACAATAATCGGATAAAATTTTAGACGGTTTGTGGAGAATAAGATGAAATATCTGTTGGCATGCGGTTTGATTCTTTCGTCACTTGTCGCGGCAAGGCAAGATAAAGTTGCGCTGACTACCGATCCGATCTATTTGGATTACGCAGCATCGGCTCGCATCAATAACGACTCTTTAAAAGAATTTGTCAGGGTTTCGAGGCTGGATGGAAATTCTTCTGGATTTAATTTCCACGCGAAAAAATTGAAGGAGATCGAAAACAAATCGGCGAAAGTCATCGCCGAAAAAATAGGGTGCAACGCTGATCAGATTTTGTTTACGAACTCCGCGACCATGTCCAACAATATCGCGGTTTTAGGGGTCGCGTATAAATATCCGGGATGTCATTTGATTACCTCCAAAATCGAACATAAAAGTGTGCTGAACATTTTTAAATATCTTGAAAATTCCTCGATTCAGTCCTTTAACAGCGAGATCGGAACTCGGCAAGATGTTGCGGAAATTGCAAAAATCATAAAGAATTCCGGCAACAAAAATATTTTATTTCATTCGGATATTTCGCAGGCTTTCGGAAAATATCCGACAGATTTTTCAGTTTTCGATATGGCGACTTTTTCGGGGTACAAAATCGGGTCACCGAAGGGAATCGCTGCGCTGTATGTAAAAGATCGTAAAAAAATTACTCCGATTTTTTTCGGATCAGGAGATGAGTTTTTTCCGGGGTCGAAACCGACAGCTCTGATTGCGGCTTTTGCGAAAGCGGTCGAAGTTTACAAGCTTGACGAAAAAATTATCAAAGAAAATTTCGAGACTTTAAAAACGGAAGTCGAAAAAATCAAAGACGTGTTTATTAACTCCGAAAAGCCGTCACATGTATTTTCGGTGTCGATCAAAGGAGTTCTTTTGAAAGATTTGATCGATCGCGTGCAAAAATTTTCGTTTTCGTCGGGATGTTCTTGCTTGGGTCAAGGGGAATCAAATGTCAAGGAAGCCATCGATCCGAACGGAAAACTTCCGTCTACGACCTTGCGAATTTCTTTTTCAGACAATGTTTCGAAGAAAAATTTGATAGATTTTGCAAAAAATTTGAAGATTGAAGTCGAAAAATTGCGCAAAGAGAAGTCAGTCAGCGACAGTTGTGAAAAATCGGAGGAAAAACAGAAGGATTTGCTGAAATCTCTTTCAAATCTTGATTTGAAAAATTTGCAGAATTCATAATTTGTTAAGAATTTCCGGCAATATCTCTTGCTTCAGTCGCCGTAAGTGTGATACATTGTGCTCGTTGTCGCGGGGTAGAGCAGTCTGGTAGCTCGTCAGGCTCATAACCTGAAGGTCGTTGGTTCAAATCCTTCCCCCGCAACCAATTTTCTTCTTCAATAATTCATCTTGCATTTGATTGGTGTCGCGTGTAAATTCAACTATAGGGGGGCATGTTTTTTTCTCTGAATTTCCGATTTTTCGGGAAGGAAAAAGGCGTTGGTTTCGACTGAAAATATTAGCTTGAAGTTAGGCTTTCGATGAAGACAGATATTGAAATTTCGCAGTGTGCAGAAAAGAAAAATATTTCGGAGATCGCTCAAAAATTAGGGCTGGGCGAAGATGATTTAGAGTTGTATGGGAACTATAAGGCGAAAATTTCTCTGTCTACGTGGAAAAAAATCAGCGATCAAAAAACCGGTAAACTAATTTTAGTGACATCCATTAATCCGACTCCTGCGGGAGAAGGAAAAACTACGGTCAGCATTGGTTTGGGTGATGCGTTGACTCTGTTGGGTAAAAAAACCTGCATTGCGTTGCGGGAGCCGTCGTTGGGACCTTGTTTTGGTCTCAAAGGATGCGCTACCGGAGGCGGGTATTCCCAGGTGGTCCCGATGGAAGATATCAATCTTCATTTTACGGGAGATTTTCACGCGATCACAACCGCTCACAATTTATTGGCGGCGATGATCGATAACCACATTTTCCGCGGTAACAAGTTGGACTTCGATCTGAAAAAAATTACCTGGAAGAGAGTCCTCGACGTCAACGATCGATCTCTGAGAAACATCATCATAGGTTTGGGCAACAAAGTGGACGGTGTTGTCCGAGAAACGGGGTTCGATATCACGGCGGCGTCCGAGATCATGGCGATTTTGTGCTTGTCCAATGATCTGGAAGATCTCAGAAGAAGAATCGATAATATTATTATCGGATATAACAGCAAAAAAGAGGAAATTACTTGCAAAATGCTCGGGGCAACAGGCGCGTTGGTCGCTTTGCTCAAAGATGCAATTAAGCCAAACTTGGTTCAGACAATCGGTGAAACCCCTGCATTCGTACACGGAGGACCTTTCGGAAATATCGCTCACGGGTGCAGCAGTTTGATCGCCACGCGGCACGCTTTAAAACTGGCGGATTACACCGTAACAGAGGCGGGTTTCGGAGCAGATTTGGGAGCCGAAAAATTTTTGGACATAAAATGCCCGTTGCTCGGAAAATATCCCGACGTCGTTGTCATCGTTGCGACAATCAAGGCGATAAAAATGCATGGGTACGTAACTCTCGATAAGTTGAAAGAGGAAAATCTTACCGCTCTCAATACCGGTTTCGAAAATCTCGCGAAACATATCCAAAATATAAAAAGATACAATCTTCCGGTGGTGGTCGCTTTGAACGTCTTCGACAGTGATACTCAGGCGGAGTTGGATTTCATAAGGGAAAAATGCGACGATATGGGAGTAAAAACCGCGCTGTGCAAAGTTTGGGAACTCGGCGGAAAAGGAGGTCTCGAGTTGGCCGAAATAGTGATGAAACTTGCTCACAAACCCAGAGAATCGTTTCATCATCTGTATAACGCAACGGATTCCACAAGTGCCAAAATAGAAAAAATCGCCAGTATCATATACGGAGCAAACGGCGTAAATTATATGCCGAAGGCAAGACAAGTTTTGGATCAGTTGGTCGGTAAGGTCTACCCCGTATGTTTAGCAAAAACTCAAAGTTCATTGAGCGACGATAAATCTCTTCTCGGAAGACCGAAAAATTTCAAAATCACAATCAATGATATCAGAATTATGGCGGGAGCGGGATTTGTCGTGGCTTACGCCGGAAATATCATGACCATGATGGGACTGCCTGTCGTTCCGCGAGCCGAGAAAATTGATTCGGACAGTACCGGCAGCATTTTCGGATTGGATTAGGTGGCTCGTAATAAAAAGTTAACAAATTGTTAATTTTCGATAGAAATTAATCTCCATTAAACCGACTCAAAGGACTCGAAATTCGTTTTGAATGCTTGATTATGTGGGGATTTTCGTATTTTTTACATAAAAAATTAAAGTAAGCTGAAAATCACAACAGCTGCGGTGAGGCATTCGAGTATTTCTACTTTTTTTTCCATTACTACATCTCGAATTTCACTCATAACTTTCGCCATTTCCAGCCTACTGTCTAGAGTCTATGGATTAAAAGTTAATACTTCGTAAATAATTTTTATTTTTTTATAGATAATTGATAATTAAGGACGATTTTTTCTGAAAATACTGTAAAATCCGCGTATCGAAATCCGATCCATGCTTCATTGCGGTAAGATCTGTGTGGTCTCAGAACTGAGTCTATTTGAGTTGCTCGGCAGGTTCTGTAGATTCTTTCTCACCGCTTGAGAGCATAAACTTTCCAATCAAGCTCTCCAGATTAACCGGTCCTGTCGTATGTTCGATTTCTTCTCCGTTTTCCAGAGTTTCTTCTTGTCCCCCGGGAGTAATGGCCAGATATTTTCCGCCTAAAAGCCCCTCGCTGGCAACATTTGCGCTGCTGTCCGTCGGAATTTTTATGTTTTTGGAAACGTGAAAAGTAACGACAGCAAAAAATGTCTTAGGGTCGACTTCGATAGTATCGATTTTTCCGACGCGGACACCGCTGATTTTAACATCGGTACCTTCGGTTAATCCGTCTGCTCTGTCGAATTTCGCCTTCAGTACATAACCATCTATGCTTTTCCAACTGGACTTCGAATAAACATAGTTAAAAAAGCACGCAGCAATAATCAGTACAAAAATTCCAACAATTGTTTCAAACGCTCGACCCTTTTCCATCTCAACCCTATAAATACTGTCCGCCGTTTACGCTCAGAGTTACTCCGGTTACGAACGACGCTTTCTCATCTGCTAAGAATAACACAGCATTGGATATTTCTTCAACATTTCCAAATCTTTTCATTGGAATTGTCGCTGTGATTTTTTCTTTGATGTCATCACGAATGGCATTTGTCATGTCCGTTGCAATATATCCCGGAGCAATTGCATTTACGGTAATTCCCTTGTTTGCGGACTCCAACGCCAGTGCCTTCGTGAATCCGATGATTCCCGCCTTTGCTGCGGAGTAGTTTGTTTGTCCGACTTGTCCTTTTAATCCGTTGACAGAACTTATGTTGATAATGCGTCCGAAATTTTTCTCTCTCATCGCCGGAATAACCAACCGGGTCATATTAAATACGGAATTTAAATTTGTGCAGATAACTTTATTCCAAGCGGCAACATCCATTTTGTGAAGCATGGAGTCTCTTGTAATTCCCGCGTTGTTGACCAACACATCAATGGACCCTCCCATTTTTTCGCAAACTTCCGCGACTCCCTTTTCGCATGATTCATAATCCGAAACATCCCAGGAAAATACCGGAATTCCCGTTTCTTCGTGAAATTTTTCGGCAGTCTTGGAATCGCTGTTATAATTTGCCGCGACCTTATATCCCGCTTGCTTCAAAGCGACCGAAATTCCTGCTCCGATACCTCTTGTTCCGCCTGTAACCAATGCGATTTTGCTCATATTCTTTCTCCCAAAAAACTATTGCTGTAAACTTTTAGAGATATTATCATTTAAAATGTTAACAGACTATGAAAATATGAACTTTAAGCAGAGAAAAATCATCGGACATAGGAAGCAAATCGAAATTATTGCGAAGTCGATAAATTCGGACAAGGTGTTTCCTGTTTGGATTTTTTGGGGAGCGGATGGCATAGGAAAAACTTCCGTTGCCTATAAATTCGCGAAATGTCTGCTTGCCGACTTAAATTCCGTTAACGAAAATCTCGATCTTGCGGACGACAGCAAAATTCACAATTCCGTCGATAACAGAACTCACCCGGATTTTTTCGTGATGGACAGCGCGTCTCCGTCGATAGATGAAGCCCGAATTTTAATGGGAAAGGTGAATAAATCGCCGAGTTTGTCTAGGCGGCGCGTCGTGATCATCGAAAACGCGGACAAACTTAACAAAAATATCTACAATTCGCTGTTGAAAATTTTGGAAGAACCTCCGCGCAACACGGTGTTCATCCTGGTTTGCTCAACTATTGGAAATTTGCCGATTACTTTGCAGTCTCGTGCGATCAAGTTGAAATTTAATCCCCTCAATAAATCCGAAGTAATGTTGGCTTTGAGCCTGTTTGATGTTGAAAACGCCGAAACTTTGGCTTCGATTTCCGACGGATCTGTCGGCAACGCTCTTTATCTTTACGAAAACAACGGTATCGATCTTTACCAACATTTACTGAGGGCTTTTTCTTCGGATTATGAGACTTCTCACAAGACGGTGAAATATATCATCGAGAACAAGCTGTGCGATAATTTTGGCTTGATCAAGCAGTTGATTATCAAGGTGTTGAAGGAATATATAGATACGATTGCTGAGGTGAAAATTAATGATCACTTTGCCTCGTCGGTCGGGAAAGTGTCAATCGATCATGAAATCGAAAAAGTTCTGCAAATTATCTCAAATTTGAATCGGGGAGAGTTGCTGATGCTTGACAAAAACGGCATGGTCGCGGAGGTTTTCGAGATTTTTTTCGAAAGGTGTGAAATATGAAATACGAAGATTCCGCAATTTGTAGTAATTTTTTTGTTGAAACATATCTAAAAGTTAACAAAGTGTTAAATCAACGGAATTTTAACCTTTTTGTGTTACCATGCCAAGGGTGGGGAGTGAGGGGCAGAATTTTATCGAAAATTAAGGAATTTTTAACTTTTAACTCCGTTTTGATGGGGGTGTTGCCGTACCTCGCTTATTTGTTTTTGATATGAGGAAAAAAAATGAGTCCAGATATTGAAGTGTTGATCCAGAAAATTTCTCGGCTTCCGGGGCTGGGGCCACGTTCCGCCCGCAGAATTGCAATCCATTTGATTCAACACAATCACGATATTTTGGAACCGATGCTGAATTCGATGAAAAAAGTTCACGACAATGTGAAAGTCTGCCCAGTTTGCGGAAATATCGATGCGTTCGAGGAAATTTGTTCGATTTGTTCCGACCCGAAAAGACGAGATGATGTCATTTGCGTCGTAGAAAGCGTTGCAGATCTTTGGGCGATCGAAAGAACAGCATGCTTTCGCGGAAAATATCACGTCCTGAAAGGCTTGTTGTCGTCCATCAATGAAAGAGGTCCGGAAGTTCTGCTTCTGGATAAACTCAGCACGCGTTGCCAAGAAAATGGAGTGACCGAAGTCATTAACGCACTGAGCGCGACGGTCGAAGGTCAAACGACAGATTATTACATTCGCAACTTTTTCAAAGATCGAAACATAAAGGTCTCAGCGCTTGCCCACGGAATCCCAATGGGCGGAGAACTGGACTACCTCGACGACGGCACTTTGTTCACAGCGTTTTCTGCGAGAAAATAAAGAAAAGCAGTGCCGAAACACTGCTCAACTCATAACTTTAAGAATTTGTCGAAGAAGTTGGAGAAAGATAGTATTTTCCTATATCCTTGTCGAAAATCTTTTGATTTTTCAAACCGTTCCTTATATTTTTGACAAGAATATCCTGAAATTCATTTTCCCCAAATTTTGCAATAAGATAATCTTCGTTATCCGGAGAAGTGTAAGAAGAGCGAACCCACTTGTATTTATCAGAAGAATAAGCTGCTTCGCTTAACGGGTCCAATCCTTGAGATGTGAAACCATACATGGAGGGTGAGGGGCTAGCAAGAATTAAAAATTAACAAAAAGTTAAATCAAGAAAACCTTAACCTTTCCGTGCTACCATGCCCAGGGTGGGGAGTGAGGGGCGGAAAATTCTCAAAAATTAACTGAATTTAACTTTTTAATCATCCTCAGTAGGAGAGCATCTGAAAAGATCCACGAAAATTTGACCGTCGTCATGTAGTTTTAAGTCAGGGAGAACACCTGGAAGTAAGCTCAAATTCCTACAATACTATGCTTTCTTTTGCCAATACTTCCCATACTTGAGAGTAAGTTGCGTAAGATCTGTGAAAAATTTTCTCTACATTATAATCCTTCAGAACAGAAGTCTTGTTTCCCTTACCTGCTTTAATTAAGTCTAAAATAATTTTGATATCCAGCTCTTTTCCGGCCGGCGTTTGCGTCTTTCCCATATCATTTTTGCAATTTCTGTCATTCTGAACGATCTCGATGATTTGACGTTGCTTGTTTTTTAATTTTTTCCAGCTGTTTATGGGGCCACTGTAGCTCCATTTTACAGCTGAGCTGACGTGGATTTTTTTGCCATTCTCGTTTGTGTATTTCGGATCTAGAATATGAAATACAAAGTCTTTTGTTTTGTCGTAAGCGGCGTCTTTTTTAGGAGGCTCCCAAGCTTTTTCCGTCAGTACTTTCCATATTTTTGCGCAAATTAAATATTTTTCGTATTTATTTAAATTTATTTTAGTCCTTAAATGTTCTTTTTCATAAGCTTCATTTGTAATCAATTTTATGATGGTTTTGATATCGTATTCCGTTTTAAATCTCGTTTTTACAGTTCCCAACTCTTCGGTATCGGAATCATTATTTTTAACTATTGAGATAATTTTATCTCTTTTTGATTTAGGCATACTGCACCACAGCTTTACATAAAATAAATAATCTTGATATGTACCGTTTTTTATACCAAGTTCTCGACAAATACTGCTTTTGCTGTGCTTATTAATTATTGCTTTTGTAAATTTTGTTACAGTATCGTCTAAGTCCTGTTTCGACAATTTCCAGCCTTTTTGCGCAAGTATGTTCCATGTTTTTGAATGCCTTACATAATCGTCCCGTTTCCATTTTTTGCAAAATTCGACTCCGTATTTTTTTAAATCAACTGTTTCTCCTTCAATCATCAGGGTAACCAAGATATCGAGATTTAATTTTTTTCCATAAGCTGTTCTCATTGTTCCTAATTTTTCGGAGGGAAGTTTTTTCGTCGCAACAATATCAATAATTTTATTTCGTGTATTTTCAGGCAAATTACTCCATAGATTAATCTCACATCTTCGTCTGCTGTACGTTGTCTTACTCATGCCATAATCTGACATAACAGTGTTTCGATGTTTTTTCTGTATAATGGCTTCGATCAAATTGCATGAATTTTCATAGGACAAACGAATCCAATTGTTAAAGTTATCAATTTGCGTTTTTTCTGTATCAGAGAGAGCAAACTTGTCATCTATCAGTTCATTTTCGAAAAAAATTGTTTCTTTGTCTGAATCTGAAGATGTGCATTCCGAGTCACTTTCTACTAATGAAAATTCGGTTGTTTCGTATATATATTCGGTCTTTTGTTTTTTACTCAGATTTTGAAAATTTTCCTCTGAATCGACCCTTTTTTGTGATGTCGATGATCTTAGATCGTGATACGAGACATTAGTCATTCCGAACACGCTTGCTGAAACAAACGCCAAACTTACCAAAACTTTTTTCATGTATCTGTCCTTTTATTTTTTCGTATATCATACTTTTTCATGTAGTGCGAAAAACTTTAATTGTTCTGAACTACTATTCCCCCGCACGACATTGCCAGGTCGAATTATAATCATTCATAAAAAAACAAGAGGAGATCAATGCCTCCTCCGCAAAAATTGCTAAATGGAATTACTCCGTCCGATTTTTTTCGGCAGATCGATTTTGATGTGCAACTCTTTCAATTGCTTTTGGCTGACGTTTGACGGAGCGTTCATCATGAGATCCTGAGCTTGCTGATTCAGAGGGAATGCAATTACCTCACGAATGTTCGGCTCGTCTGCCAGCAACATGATCATACGATCGATGCCCGGAGCACACCCTCCGTGTGGTGGCGCGCCGTATTTGAACGCATTGAACATTCCTTTGAATCGTTCTTGCACTTCTTCAGCCTGATATCCTGCGATTTCGAATGCTTTGATCATGACGTCCGGCAAATGGTTTCGGATAGCACCGCTCGAAAGCTCGATTCCGTTGCACACAATATCGTATTGGTACGCCTTGATTTCCAGCGGATTCATATTTTGCAGCGCGTCCATTCCTCCCTGCGGCATCGAAAACGGATTGTGTGAAAATTCGATTTCGCCCGTGTCCTCGTTCAGCTCGTACATCGGGAAATCGACAACCCAGCAGAATTCGAAACTGTCCTTCAGCAAATGCAAATCTTCCCCGAGTTTCTGCCGGACTTGATTGTCGCCGCTATAGGTCACGTACCCCAATCCAGGCATTTCCAAAGTTTTTGCCCAATCATTGAGTTTATCGAAATAGCTGCGCGGTTGTTTGTCGGCATCTTTTGCTGCAATCGCGCGGACAACCCCGCCTTTTTTGACATTATTCACGAAAACGGTAAAACTCGACTGCTCGAAAATGTCGCTAACGTCCTCAATAAGCAATGGATTTCTCAAATCAGGCTTGTCGGATCCGTAGTGCAGCATTGCGTCGGCATAACTGATACGACGGAACGGATATGGCGAAACTTCTTTGTCCGAATATTCTTTAAAAATTTCAAAAATAACAGGTTCGATCACCGCAAAAACATCATCCTGCGTGCAGAAAGACATCTCGAAATCAAGCTGGTAAAATTCTCCCGGAGAACGATCGGCGCGGCTGTCTTCATCGCGGAAACACGGCGCGATCTGGAAATACTTATCAAATCCCGCAACCATCAGCAGCTGTTTGAATTGCTGCGGAGCCTGTGGCAGCGCGTAAAACTGTCCCGGATGCAATCTGCTTGGAACGAGAAAATCTCGCGCACCCTCGGGAGAACTCGAAGTCAAAATCGGCGTATTGATTTCCAAAAATCCCTGCTTCTTCATTTTCTCACGAATCGAAGAAATTACCTGCGACCTCAAGACTATATTTTTGTGAATTTTCTCGCGACGCAAATCGATAAAACGGTATTTCAGACGGGTATCTTCGGACAAATCCGAAACGCTGCTGACCGCCATCGGCAAACTCTCGACATAAGACAAAACCGTGAACTTGTCGATGCGCACTTCAATTTTTCCCGTCGGTTTTTCCGGATTGATTGTTTCAGGAGACCTGCGAATTACCTCTCCTTCGACGGTAACAATACACTCCAAACGAATTTTTTCGACATCCGAAAACGCCTCGCTGCTTGGATCAACGACGCACTGAGTAATTCCGTAATGGTCACGTAAATCAATAAACAATAAATTCCCGTGATCCCTCTTTTTGTGAACCCATCCTGATAACTTAACGACATTTCCGACATTTATTTCTCTCAATTCACCACAGTTATGAGTTCTGTACATTCTAACCTCTATAAAAATCACAATATTATCTTAAAAAGTAGGCTGATTTTCAATACATTTTTAAATCGACAAAATAGCAGATTCAGGAAAAAATACGATTAAATTTAATTTGCATTTATTGTAAATGCTGCTTATATTCTGATCAGGTTTTAGGAGAAAATTTATGAAAAATTTAGCATTAATTTTTTTGTTGGTCATAGCTCTGTTTTCAGACGTCAATGCAATGCCATCCGAATGTCAAACTAACAACAGCCAAGATAGTATTCCGGTTACTCTATATACGGTAAGGCACAGACCTCCAATTGAGGTATTAGTTGTTCCTTCGATGGAGAAAGTAAAGCTCGGAGGAATCATAGATCGTGAAATACATATCGACTGCAAAAATTACAAAGGAATTCCCGTTTACTCGCCTATTTATGTACGCTACGACATGAGTTTGGATGAGGTGGTAGATTCTCTTTGTGAATCATTTCGTGTGGAAGGAATCGAGTGTCGCGAAGGTTTGGTTCCAAGAGACGTTTTTTTGAGAATATTTCCTTTCTTTAAGAGAAAACTGTAAAAATCTTATTACGGAGACTCAAATTCGGGTTTCCGTTTCCAATTTGTTTGCTTTTGTACTGAAAAAAATTTAAATTTAATTTATATTTATCAAAAATAATTGTTATGTTAGAGTAACTTTTGTGGGAGAAGATGTAATGAAAAATTTATGGATAATCTCGGTACTGTTTGTTGCCCTGTTTTGGAATGCAAATACGATGCCGGTCAAACAAGATTCATCAGAAAATGGTCAACAGCTCGTTCCTTCGCCAAAGCTCAGAGACACAAGATCAGTCCCTGTCACAGAGTACAGGCTGAAAAATCCGACATTTGATTTGTTGGTAATACCTGAATGGCATCAACTCATTTTGCAAAATCGGGTTTTTTGGGGAGAGATTTGTCTCAAAGGTTCAAGGTATAAAAACATAGAACTTTTCGCTCCCCTACGTATCCGCGTTGATATGCCGATGCACAAAATTGAGAACTCTCTCCGTGCTGCTTTTCACCCGCAGGAAATTGTGCGTCGGGAAAGATTCATAACGGTATTAAATTGATAGTGCAACATTGTAACTGAGAACAGTTACAGCTTTTTCATACAAAACAGACTTTATGAAGTCCATATCTCTTAAATTTTAAAAAATCATTATTAATGTAAAACTTGTCTTTGATTGTCCCAACGATTTCTCTATCTTGGCTTCCGAATTTTCAAGTGCGCATAGCGCCGTATACGCCAGATTTATTAGATGTTTCGTCCCACATTGTAGGGATGGAGAATACAAGTTAGAATCGAAAGAAAAGGAGGAATTATGGGACAGGTATTACACGGTTGCGCCCGCACG
>CADARG010000041.1 GCA_902790255.1 uncultured Pseudomonadota bacterium
TGGCCTATTGCTACGAAAAATCCGCTAATATCGATTGTCTTTTCCTCATTGGTCTTGTTGTTGAGCAAAAGTGCACCAGTCACGCCATCCATCTCGTTGCCAAGGACTTCCTTTGTATTGCAGTTCCAAAGCACTTCGATTTTCGGATTTTCCAGTAATCTGGTCTGCATAATTTTTTCGGCTCTCAGTGAATCTCTACGATGAATTAGGAAGACTTTGTTCGCAAAATTCGTTAAATAGATAGCTTCCTCGACTGCAGCATTACCTCCCCCAACAACTGCAACTATTTTGTTTTTAAAGAAAAACCCGTCACAAGTCGCACACGCAGAAACTCCCTTATTTTTGTACTTATTTTCGCTTTCCAATCCAAGCCATTTTGCATTAGCTCCGGTCGCCACGATAACTGACCGACTTTCGTACACATTGCCCGATTCTCCTTTGCAAATAAAAGGTCTGTTTGAAAAATCAACCGACTCGATCATATCGTACTCGACATCAACTCCCAAATTTTCAGCCTGCTGTCTCATCTGCATCATGAGCTGAGGTCCGGTAATCTTTTCGGAAAATCCCGGATAATTTTCGATGAAAGACGTAATCGTAAGTTGCCCACCGTCTTGATTCCCCGTAATCAACTTTACCTTATATCCTGCTCGTACCGCATAGATCGCCGCAGTATATCCTGCTGGACCACTTCCTATAACCAAAACATCGATCATCAATAACCCTTTCGTTTCACGAACCGATCATATCAACTTATTTTCGGAAATGAAATATTAAGAAAAGATAGTAATACCGCTAAAAAGTTATTCAATAACGATAAGGAGAAAGAAACATAGAATCAACCTCATAACAGTATCAACTATCCGAACTCATTATATAATTTCGAATTTTTTCTTTGTCAATATCTAATTTGTAAACTTGTTAGATAAATTAAGTTTTTGCTCGGAATTCTACTTTTAAGGACGAATTTCATTACAAATCGAATTTTCCACATGAAAAATTTGAGCTATATCTTTGAGATCCTCGAACAAATACAGCTCCGTACCGGTAAAAAAAGTTTGAATATTCAGCTCTGATAACTCGTCAATCAAAGTTTTTCGGCGAATTTTATCAAGATGCATCATTAAATCATCCAATAACAAAACAGGGATTCCTCGCTTTGATTGTTGATAAATTCTCGCCACGGCCAAAACCAATGAAATTAAAAAGGCTTTTTGCTCCCCGGTAGAACAATTTTCGGCCTCCAATTGACTTTTTTGATGATGAGCCAACCATAAACTTCTGTGAACGGAAACTCCTGTCGATTGTTTTTCGCTATCTTCATTTCTGGAATTTTTTAAAATATCGGATATCTCAAGAACGGCATCTTCGTCACTGTTGATTGCTACAATATTTTCAATTTTTCCTTCAATACTGACTTGTGGTCTTAAAAAATTTGAACTGCAATTTTCAAAAATTTCTTTGAGTTGATTCAAAAATTCAAAACGCGACTTCGCCACGAAAACGCTTTCTTCTGCTATTTTTTTCTCCAAAATATCCAACCAAGTTTCATCTCTTCTATAAGCAAGAACACTTAATCTCTCTCTTTGCAAATTTTGGATTTTCTTCAGTCGATTTTTGTATTTTTTATCGTATCCGCTAACCAGATGATCGAAAAAATTACGTCGATCCGTTTTTGATCCGATAAATATCGTATCCATGCTCGGGATAATCCAAAGCAACCAAACAAATTCTTCCAGTGCTGCTAAGGACGCAGACACCGCTCCGTCGATTTTTCCAAATCTCCGACCATTCCCAAAACCTGTTTCCAAAAAAGTCTTGTATCCGTCTTTTCCAGACATCAACTCCAAACTCCAACCCTCAGATTTCGTATTGAAATTGGCAAAATCAGATATCGATGCTTTTCTTAAACCTCTATCCGAAGAAAACAAAGAAATTGCTTCCAATATATTAGTTTTGCCTGCACCGTTTTTTCCGTAAAAAACAACAAACCTCGACGAAAAATTTAATGTCAAGGCTTGATAAGATCTAAAATTTCGGCATCCTAATTTCAGAATCGCAGGCTGCAAAACTTACCTTCAGATTCTCATCGGCATAACGACATACAGCGACTCAGGCTCGGTTTCATCAACAATTAAAATCGGAGCCAGCGATTCTTTCACGTAAACCTTTAATTGTTCCCCCTCCAAAGTTTGGGCTACATCCAACAAATAACTCGAATTGAATCCCGCAACCCAATCTTCCCCGTCATAAGTAATATCAACCTCATCCTTTCCGCTTCCGACACGACTGTTGGCAACATAACAAGACAGACTATTTTTGTTAGCCTCCAACTTTATAGCCCTACCCTTGTCATCGGAAATGACTGCAACACGATCCACAACCTCTATAAAATCTGACCTTTTCACCGTAAAGAAACTAACATCCATTGAAGGAATTACTCTCTTATAATCCGGAAAATTTCCATCAACAAGTTTAGCGATGAACAAAATACTTCCTAATTCAAACTGGACTTGATTTGAGGTAATGGTAATAGCAATCTCGCCTTCCGTAACATCCAGAAGTTTTTTGACTTCCAGCACAGTTTTCCGCGAAATAATAACACCCTGTATACTTTCTTTGGCCTTTAAAGGAATCGCAGAAACAGAAAGCCTATGTCCATCAGTCGACGCTGCTTTCAGCATATCATCTTCTTTATGCAGGAAAATTCCGTTCAAATTATGCCTGTTTTCCTCAGGAGAAATCGAAAATTTCGTACGAGTGATGAGCTTGTTAAAATCAGCTGATTTCAGCTTAAAATGACAACTGTTTTCAAGAACGGAAATCTGAGGAAAATCTTCTGCATTCAGCGTGGATAATTCAAACTTGGATCTCCCCGCAGTCACCTGCAACTTTTCTCCTTTCTCAATAAGAGAAAACTCAACTGCAACCTTATCCGGAATTTTTCTCAAAATATCACACAAAGTCCCCGCTGGAACAGCAACAACGCCGTAGGTATCAGCCTGAGCCGGAACTTTTTCAACTATAGAATGATCCAAGTCCGTTGCTTTTATTGTCAATCCATTAGCACCAAAGTCCAGCAAAACATGAGACAAAATAGGAACAACAGATTTTTTATCCGCTACACTTACAGTTCTCATTATTGCAGGCAAAATATCTTTTTTCTCTACTTTAGCTCTCATCTTTCACTCCATTATATATTCCTTGTTACAGAAAGTCTGACTCCCACACTCTGAGGCTTAACATCGTAAACCCACGGAGCATCTTTATACACCCGCTTATTAGAATCTTTTGAAGTAATAGAGTACTTAACATCAAGACGGACATTCCAGTCGTAATTCATCTTATGCTCAAAACCAACTCCAATCACGGGAAAATAAGACCCAAAACTCCTTTCTGTCTCCTTCCCCTCGGGATTTTTCCACACAACTTTTCCCAAAGTACGTGAAAAACCTACCAGCGTGTATACCATACTCCCCTGTTTTGGAAATAAATACCCAAAGCGAACGTTCATGTTTAACCCAAACTGAGAATTAAATTTCAGACCGAAAGGATCTGTATCGTTCTGATAATGAGTTCCCTTACCGAATCGCTTCGCCATTTCCATTTCAATTCCGACATAGTAGTCCCTGTAAAAAGAAGTTCCGAATCCGGCCAACAATCCCAAATCAAACTGAGTTTTAGAGATATTAGTTCTCTGAGATGCCCCCGTTGTCCTAACATCGGCCGTCAATTTATGCTTTACAAAAGTCGGTCCGACACTAATTCCCCAATATGCACCTGTCACATATTGATACGGTTCATCCAACTCCATAAAATCGTCCTTATCTAAATTTTCCGCAAAAACACAGCCATTGGACAGAAACAGCGATGCTACCAAAAATTTCTTCATAGATCACCCAAAAGTAACACATCCGTATTATAAAAATAAAATAACTTAATATTCAACTGTGTAATTTCAAGAATCCGACAATATTTTATGTACTTCTTCGTCTTTTAACCAAATCGATTCATTCATCAAACGGTCCATTTGAAATTTTCCAAGATTATCCGAAAAAGGAATGCGAGAATTTATATATTGCGATTCGAGATATTCTATTCCGACATACTCGACTTTTTTTTCGTCGCAAAACTCTCCGACATCCGAAAGATTTCTCAAAACATCGTCAATGAAAATTATTTTCTTCGGAGTCCAACCAATATGTTCAAAAAAACTTCGAATACAATTACTTTTGGAAAAAATATCACAAAATAAAACGCCTTTTCGAAAAACTGGATTGTGATCCGTTCCAAAATCTTTGAGAACAATATCCTCATTTTGATCTAACCAAGATTTTTCGAAAAAATATCCCATTTTATGTAGATTATCGATACGCCATTGAATTGGATCTGACACATCTTTAAGAGAACGAACCGAATAAGAAGTCGCAACCATATGCCGAATATTTTCCTTCAATAAATTTGCAACCAAATCCACCATTCTCTGATTCACGATATAGGTATTTTCGTTAATCAAAATCAATCTGATTTTGTCATAAAATTCATCTTTCCCGTATGGCTTGTTTTTCAAATAATTTTTTAAAAAATTCTTATTCTGAACATTGAACGCACCAACCTTTACTGTCGTTAAAACGTTGTCGCAATCAAAAATCACTAAACTATCTTCATTTAAATTTTTTATTTTATCTTCAACGACCGATATGTTGTCTGCAGAAATTATTTTCATTGCACTTTCTCTCTAGCTCTCATTATTTTTTGAAAATTTTCACTTAATGGCCAACGCGGTCTGGGATGAAAGTCCAATGAATTAACCTGATTTCTCTTAAACTTTTCGACACCTAACCAAGCAATCATCGCACCATTATCAGTACAAAATTTTACAGGAGGTACAAAAAACGGAATGGTGGATCGCGAAACAGAATCGCAGGTCTCTTTCAAACTTCTTCTTATCACCAAATTCGCCGCAACTCCCCCCGAAATCACAGCAGCATTTATTTTGATTTTTTGATCAAAACAGAAATTCAAGGCCTGTTGCATCTTAAAGGACATAATCTCCGCAACCGTTTTTTGAAAGGATGCTGCCAGATCTTTTTTATCCTGAAGTGAATTACATTTTTTAGACGCATTTAAAACCGCTGTCTTCAATCCTGAAAATGAAAAATCGCAATTTCCTTTCGAACACATAGGTCGTGGCAACGAAAACTTTTCGCTATCTCCTTCGTGATATAATTTTTCTATGATCGGACCACCAGGATACCCAAACCCCAAAAGTTTTGAAACCTTGTCGAAAGATTCGCCAACCGAATCGTCCAAAGTCCTCCCCAAAATTTGAAAATTATCGATGTCATGAACGATGCAAATTTGACAGTGCCCTCCAGATGCCAAAATCAAAAGATAAGGAAATTCAACCTCTTCCGTCAATCGAACCGACAGCGCGTGAGCTTCGATATGATTTACCGCAATGAACGGAACTTTTTTCGCAAACGCCAAACTTTTTGCGAATGTCGCTCCGACAATCACTCCTCCAATCAGCCCCGGACCACAAGTTCCAGCAATCGCATTAACATCCCCCAAAGATAGGTTTGCATAGGCCAACGCTTTTTTCACGACAACATCGATTTTCTCCAAATGAGCTCGCGCTGCAACCTCAGGAACAACTCCACTGTAAGGCTTATGCTCTTCTATTTGCGAATAGATAACATTAGATAAAATTTCTTTACGATCGGAAACTATCGCCGCCGCTGTTTCATCGCAACTGGATTCTATTCCGAGAATATACATCACAAAATCTCGTAATTTTCCGTACTCGCGAACAACATTCTCAGCAAAATATTATTCAGTTTATGGCTAGGACAAAAACAATTCACTCTCCCCTGAATCCAATATTGAGATAGTGCTAAATCTCCGATTATATCCAAAACTTTGTGTTTTGCAGATTCATTTTCAAATCTCAATCCTTCGTCATTCAAAGGAATTCCCTTATCGTTATACACAACGGTATTTTTTAGCGACGCCCCCAAAGCCAAATTATGCTTTTTGATATATTCCACCTCCGAAATAAATCCAAAAGTTCTCGCCGGAGCAATTTCAGATGCAAAATTGTTTTTTGAAAAATTGAAAATCACTGAATCTGTTTTCAATCCTTTCGCTTCGAAATCACATTTCGCATTTATCTCGAAATCATCGAAAGGCTCGATCTCTTCGAATTTATCTCCATCAGTTACTTTTACCTTTTTCAAAACTTTCAGAATTTTTCTCGGCTTTAATTGTTTTTGGATTCCGACTTCTCTTATTTTTTCAACGAATTTTAGAGCGCTACCTTCGAGAATTGGAATTTCTTCCCCTCGAACTTCTATAATTGCGTTAGAAATTTTCATTCCGTACAATGCCGCCATGATATGCTCGATCGTTTTCAGAGACGCTCCATTTTCATTGAAAATTTGCGTGCACATCGTCGCATTTTCTACTTTATTGTAACTTGCGATAATTTTTTCGTTTTTGAATCCCTCATTTTCCCTATCAGATCTGAAAAATACTATTCCGGTATCTTCATCCGCCGGTCTTACAGTGACGGAACAATTTTTACCTCGATGTACTCCGACCCCTTCAATAAAAAAAGAATCTTTCAATGTTGATTGATGCAATTGTTGTCTCCAAAAATTAACGCGTTTATGCTATAGCACTATTTGATTTTTATCAATCTTCATATTAGTATTTTGAACGAGGCGAATTGGCATATGTCTTTTTGTTTTTATGCGTAGGGCCTCATCGTTTTTGAAAGGTAAGCGAAATGCATTCAAGTGACGTTAACAAATTAAAACTTTACGTTGAAAAAATAGAAAATTTGGAAGCTGAAAAGGTTGAAATTCAGGAAAATATTTCCGATGTTTTTAAACAAGCTAAAGCGGATGGATTTGATGTAAAAATCATGAAAAAAGTCATTAAGTTGAAGAAGATGAAGACAGAAGATCGTGAAAATGAAGACATGCTTTTGGATACTTACATGTTGGCTTTGGGAATGATTCCTTCTTCCGATGAAACTTCCGAACAGAAATTTTAACAGAGTTTTTTATCATGAAGTCCTTCGCTAACATCGTTTATTCTTTTTTCGGTAGAGATTCAGGATCCAGCGAGGGACTCTTCTCTTCATTGAACTGCAGCAAATTTGTCGGAGATCGGCTCGGATCTGTCGAAAAAAACCTAGAGTTTGTACGAAAATTCATCGGTGCGAAAAAGTTGATAACACTGAATCAAATTCACTCTGCGAAATGCATCGTCATTAACGAAAAAAGTGAATCTGATCAAGAAGCTGACGCTTTGGTAACTCAATCCGAAGATATCGCTCTGGGAATTTTAACCGCCGACTGTGTTCCTGTTTTGCTATTTGATCCGATAAAAAAAATCATCGGAGCAGCTCACGCCGGATGGAAAGGAGCAAAGGCAGGAGTTATCGAAAACACTATCGAAAAAATGGCTTCTTTGGGAAGCAGTTGCGAAGATATCATTGCTAAAATAGGACCTTGTGTTCACGTCGAAAGTTATGAAGTCGATGAAGATTTTTTGAATAATTTTCCGAATGAATATTTCACAAAAATTCATGGAAAAGATCATTTCAATATTGTGAAATTCTGTTGCGATAAATTAAAGAAAAAAGGAGTTTCAAAAATTTCGGTTGATGAAATCGACACTTACAAAAATCACGAAAAATACTTTAGTTTTCGTTACGCAAGAAAAAATTCTGATGGAGTTTGCGGACGAAATATCTCCGTCATTTGTTTAAGATCAACTAAATAAAAATATGGAAATAATTTACACTAGAAATTCTGAAAAACTCGCAAAATCAATCGCCGAAAAGTTGAATCTGTCGGCGTCATCTGCACTCGTAAAAAAGTTTCACAACGGAGAAATGCAGGTATCTTTGCAAAGAAGTTTTTCTCACGTAACTGTTATTGCAAATACATCAACAAATGAAGATTGGTTTGAATTATTTTTGCTACTCGATGCTTTGAAAAATGCGCGAATTATAAATCTATGTCTGACCTATTCGGGATATTCTCGCCAGGATAAAATCAATCCAAATGAATCTTGCGGAAATATGCTTTTTTTTAAGTTCCTCGAAACTTTCAACATTTCGAAATTCATATTTTTGGACAATCACAATGAGCCGATTTTAGAATCACCGTTTCAGCATTTGTCGGCCACTCCCTTATTTATTCAGGATATAAAAAATAAATACAGAACTGACGATATTGTGATTGTTTCTCCGGATTTAGGACGAGCGAAAGAAGCCCAATTCGTCGCAGAAACATTAAAAACCGATTTGGCCATTTGTGTAAAATCACGAAATGTGTTTAACAAAGTCAACAAGATAAATGTATTGGGAAATGTCGAGAACAAAATTTGTATTTTGATCGACGATATGATTGACTCCGGAGCAACTTTGTGTCATGCTTCCTCCGCGTTGTTAGAAGTGAAGGCCTATAAAGTTGTAGCTTACGCGACTCATGGAATTTTTTCTCAGGGAGCTTTGCAAAGCTTAGCCTCTTCGGATATCGCAAAAATTGTAATAACCGATAGCATTTATTGTAGGGATAATTTGTCGGACAAGTTTGAAAAATTATCTGTTGCAGAGTTGTTGGCGAATACAATTAGAGTACTAGTTTAATTTTTTAGAGAGGAGCAAAAAATGGCAACAGTTACCTTAGAAGCCAAAAAAAGAGAAAGTATTGGAACTGGTTCAGCAAGAGCCGACAGAAGAGCAGGGCTAGTCCCATGTGTAGTTTACGGAGACAATCAGCCTTCCGAAAATATTTGTATTGCAAAAGATTTATTGAGCCGTTATGCATACAAATCAAACTTTTTTTCCACAGTTTTTGAGATCAACGGCATCGGAAAGAAAGGTCAGAAATTTGTAGCAAAGCAGGCACAAATTCATCCTGTAACCGATCAAATAATGCATGTTGA
>CADARG010000042.1 GCA_902790255.1 uncultured Pseudomonadota bacterium
CTTGAGTTCTTCTGTCTCTCCCGTTTTTTGCGGTACCTCCTGCGCTATCTCCCTCGACGAGAAATACTTCACTGAGAGCTGGATCTTTTTCCTGACAGTCCGCTAATTTCCCCGGAAGAGTCGAGATTTCCAGAGAATTTTTTCGACGAGTTAATTCTCTTGCCTTTCGAGCAGCTTCTCTTGCAGCTGCTGCTTCTATGATTTTTAAGGTAACTTTCTTTCCTTCAACTGGATTTTCCTCAAACCAAGTTGATAAAACCTCATTGACGACACTTTCTACCACTCCGCGGACTTCTGAAGATACTAGCTTGTCTTTCGTTTGCGAAGAAAACTTCGGATTCGGAACTTTTACCGATAAAATGCATGACAGTCCTTCTCGTGCATCGTCTCCGGAAGGAGAAGTCTTTTCCTTTTTCATGTTTTGAGCAAGATAGGAATTAACGGTTCGAGTCAAAGCATTTCGGAACCCCGCTAAATGAGTTCCCCCATCCGATTGTGGAATGTTATTAGTATAACAAAACATACTTTCATTGTAGCTTTCGGTCCATTCCATGACCAATTCGACACCGATTCCGTCTTTTTCAGTCGAAACGTAAATTGGTTTCGAAATTAAAGGAGTTTTGTTTTTATCGATATTTTTTATAAATTCTTTCAAACCTCCTTCATATTTCAAATCAGAAATACGAGGTTCTTCTTCGACTCTTTCATCAATAAGAGTAATATGAACTCCCGAATTCAGATAAGCTAATTCTTTTAAACGATGTTCCAATGTATTGAAATTAAAATCCGTAACTTTGAAAGTCGTTGCGGACGGCCAAAATCTGACAAGAGTTCCTGTAAGCGAATCTTCGCAGGTTCCGACTTGTTTCAGCGGAGCTTCGGCAACACCGTCGCGGAAAGTCATAAAATATTGTTTGCCTCCTCTCCAAATGGAAAGATCTAATCTGTCAGACAACGCATTCACAACAGAAACACCTACGCCGTGAAGACCTCCGGAGATTTTGTACGAATTTTGATCAAATTTTCCTCCTGCATGCAGGTGAGTCATAATAACCTCCGCCGCAGAAACACCTTCTTCCGGGTGAATGTCAACGGGGATGCCTCGACCGTCATCCAAAACCGATACCGAGCCATCTTTGTGAATAGTAACCTTTATCAAATCGCAATAACCGGCTAAAGACTCATCAATTGCATTGTCCACTACCTCAAAAACCATGTGATGCAGCCCCGTTCCGTCATCCGTATCTCCAATATACATACCCGGACGTTTTTTTACCGCTTCCAATCCGCGCAATACCGTAATCGATTCGGCATTATACTTTTTTTTATTTTCCGCCATCACAAAATTTCCTGAATCCAAAACACAACTATTACAGAGGCATTATACAAAATTTAGACTAAAACCTGAAGTCATATTTTTTGCACAAAAACGTTTGCCCAACTGAGTTCCAAAAAACCACACAACTTCATCACTTAGATAAAAATGATATATCTATTTTTCTCAAAAAGATTAAAAATTTATGCCGCATGCAAGGCTTCTTCCAAAATGCCCAAAGCTTTGTCCTCTGTTACATCTTCAACTATAGCGTATTCCTTGGACAAACGAGAAAGTGCTTCCTTGTAAATTTGCCTTTCGCTGTAAGAATGTTCCGGCTGATTCGGATTTCTATGTAGATCCCTAATGACCTGAGCTATAGAGACAGGATCCCCTGAATTAATTTTATTTTCATATTCTTGAGCGCGCCGACTCCAAATCATCTTTCTTGATTTTGCCGGAGTTTTTAGGCAATCCAAAGCCTCCTGCATAACATCCTTTGAAGATAAATTGCGGACTTTTTGGCGAATCGATTTATTCACGGGGAGTCTCACAACCATCTTGTCCTTTGAAAAGGAAATAACCAGGACCTGAACTTTTTCTCCCGCGATTTCTTGAACCTCAATACCTTTTATGACACCGACACCATGAGCAGGATAAACAACATACTGCCCTTCAAAAAATTCAGCCATAACTTTCACCTAATGATAAACATCCCAAAACAGTTCTATTCTAATATTTTTTTTTGAACTTTTAAAGAAAAAAAAGGGAATTTTTAAATTCCCCTCTTTATGAAATCGATATTGTTATATCTTCATAACTTTATCAATTATTCGATGCTCCCGAATCATCAGAAACATCTTCACTGATTTCTGAAACTAAATCAGCGCTGTTACGAATCTTTTTCTCGATTTTATCTGCAATTTCCGGATGTTCTTTCAAGTAATTACGAGCAGCTTCTCTTCCTTGGCCGATTTTTTCACCGTTGAACGAGTACCAAGCACCCGATTTCTCCACTGCCCCGATTTTTACACCCATATCCAAGAGTTCTCCGACTTTGGAAATTCCTTCTCCGTAGATTATATCGAACTCCACAACCTTGAAAGGAGGTGCGACTTTGTTTTTCACAACCTTCACACGAACTTGATTCCCGACAACTTCGTCTTTGTCCTTTAATGATCCTATTCGGCGAATGTCCAGTCTTACCGAAGCATAGAATTTTAAGGCATTTCCTCCAGTGGTCGTTTCTGGATTTCCAAAAAACACTCCAATCTTCATACGAATTTGATTTATGAAAATCATGATGCAATTGGACTTCGCAACTGTTGCCGTTAGCTTTCGCAGAGCCTGGCTCATCAAACGAGCTTGCAGACCCATGTGAGAATCTCCCATATCTCCTTCGATTTCGGCTTTTGGAACAAGCGCAGCGACACTGTCTACAACTAAGATATCTATAGCACCTGAACGAACCAAAGTATCGGCAATCTCTAATGCCTGCTCTCCCGTATCTGGCTGAGATAGAATCAGATCATCAACATTTACTCCGAGATGACGGGCGTAAACCGGATCCAATGCATGTTCCGCGTCGACATAAGCACACTTCCCGCCTGCTTTTTGAGCTTCCGCTACCGCATGTAACGCCAGAGTTGTCTTACCGGAACTTTCCGGACCGAAAACCTCAATAATTCTTCCTTTCGGAAATCCTCCGACTCCGAGGGCCATGTCCAACCCGATTGATCCGGTGGAAATTGCCTCAATATCGATTACACCGCCGTGCTGCCCTAGCTTCATTACCGACCCTTTACCAAAGGCTTTTTCTATTTGAGCAAGAGCTGCCTCAAGAGCTTTTTCTTTATCCATGTCCATTCCTTATATCCAATGCCAATAATGATATATTGCGGACATTATTTTATCAAGTAACATTGATCGGCGAAAATTTTGTTATTTTTCTGGATTGGATTCTGGAGTTAGCATATAATTGAGTCAAGTGTATAACGGAAATCAGAGGGCGAGATGTCAGAGAATATTTTGGTGCAGATTAATGAAATTGTCGACAAATACATCAGGCCGGCGTTGCAGGCTGACGGCGGAGATATAGAAATTGTCGATTTTCGAGATAATACATTATCGGTCAGATTGCAGGGAGCTTGTTCGTGCTGTCCTCATGCGCAAATGACCTTGGAAAATGCCGTTGGGAATACGATTAGGCAGGCTGTATCTCAGGATATTATCGTGAGATCGGTATAATTTTTATATTAAATTAACGTCGATTTAACTAATTAGTTCTACATTGTTTATTGTTGCTGAATTTGTTTTCGGCAATTTGCTCTGGGTTATTGAGGAGATAGAGGTAAATTTTGAGCAATGTAGCAAGAGTGTTTTTGTTTTTGGGAATTTTTTTCGCTGATAGTCTGTGGGCGGATGTGATCAGGAATGATGATAATCCCGGGTTATCTCGGTTAAAGTCGGCGGTTAGCTCAGGAATTGATCCGGTGAAATTGATGTCAAACAAGTCACTGGATGCCAATGAGTTGTTGCTATCCCTAAAAAAGGAAAAAGCTTTGTCCGTAGACAAAGAACAAAGTGAAATTTCAGAGAATTCTGAAGAGTTATCTAATAGGTTGGCGTTGTCTGCCTCGACTCTTCCGAATAATGCAAAAAAGATGGATGAAAAAGATAAATATTTCGGTCAACATGAATTGTGCGAGAGTGAAATAGTTAAAGCCGAGAAGAAATACGGAGTTCCAAATCGTTTGTTGTTGGCGATATCTACGGTAGAATCAGGCAGAGCAGTTGGGAAATCAAAGAGACCTTGGCCCTGGACCATCTGCGCTAACGGGAGAGGGTATTATTGTACGACCAAAAGTGCTGCAATTGCTACTACGAAAAGGTTGATGGCCAGAGGAATTCGTAACATTGATGTCGGATGTATGCAAGTGAATCTTTTGCATCACAGTACAGCATTTAAAAATTTGGAAGAAGCTTTCACTCCTAAGACGAACGTAAATTATGCAGCAAGATTTTTTATAAGCTTGAAAAATACGTATAATTCATGGACTCACGCGGTTGGATATTATCATTCAAAGGCTGCAAAACACTACAAGCCATATTGTTCTTTGGTTTATAATACTTGGAATAAAGTCAGAAATTTCCAGGTGCGTGATACTCCTGCTATAGCTAGGGCTGCCAGTAAAATAAAGTCGGATATATCATTCCTGCCTCCATATTATTCATTGGTGGATAACAGTATTTCTGCTAAACTGCATCAATTGGGTAGAAGAACATTGGTTCGTTCTGCTCCGAAGTTTTTCGCAAAGAAAAGAAAGTAGAATAATAGGTGAATACCGAATGAAGTTTTTAATGTGCGGGGACGTCGTTGGGCGTTCGGGTAGAGATGTCGCTGAAAAATACATAAAGCAATATCGTAAAGATGTCGATTTTATCATAGTGGATGTCGATAATGCGGCTCATGGTTTCGGAGTAATTCCGAAAATAGCAAATCATTTTTTTGAAATAGGTGCAGATGTTCTTACGGGAGGGAATCATTTGGTGGATCAAAAAGAAATTTTCCCGATGTTATCCTCCGATAAACGTTTGTTAAAGCCAGCAAATACTTCGGATAAGTTACCAGGGAGAGGTATCGGAGAATATACTTTACGAAACGGTCAAAAGATAGTTGTAGTACATTTGTTAGGGCAGAAAAATATGTCCATGATCGGAGATAACCCGTTTGTGTATATGGAGAAATTTTTCCTTAAATATCAGCTAGGAGTAAATGTTTCAGCGATTATTGTTGATTTTCATGCTGAAGTTTCTTCGGAAAAACTTGCAATGGGGCATTTTTTGGACGGAAAAGTATCGGTGGTGTTCGGAACACATATTCATATACCAACGGCGGATTACCGAATTTTGGAAAATGGTACGGCGTATCAGACTGATCTCGGTATGTGTGGAGATTACAATTCGGTATTGGGGTTTCAAAAATCGGTAAGTATCGAAAGATTTTTGAAGGGATTCGGCACAGGTCGATTGACTCCGGCAACTGGAGAAGGAACTTTTTCAGGACTTTTTGTTGAAGTGGATGACAAAACAGGGCTGGCTACCAATATATCTCATATTTTGCAAAAATAGCTCTGAAATATGTGTGGTTTTTGTAAGTTGATTTAAATAATTTTTTCACAAATTATAATTTTTGTGGTAGCATTGCTCGTTTTTTGTTTAAGGAAAGTTAAATGTTAAAGAAAACGAGTTTGTTAGTTGTTGGGTGTTTTGTATGTAATTCATTGTTGGCTCAAACAAAAGGATCAGAATCAAAAATGGAGTTTTTTGAGGGAAGCTTCCTTAATGTGAAGGCTGCTCATATGAGAGGGGATAATACTTATCCTTTCGGACCGAAAAATACCTCGATGGTCTGTTTCAATCCGTTTCTCGATTTAGGGAATTTGGTAATTGATGCGGATTTTTCCTACGGACGTTCTACGAAATACGCAGGATTCCTGAAAGGTGCGAAAGGTATGAGTAGAATTACTGGAAATCTTCCTGACTTTTTCGATAATTACTACACTGCTGGCATAAGTAAAGCTGCTCAGAAAGGATTTGAGAATACGATAGATAAATCTCACTTTTACAGAGGTTATACTCGAGCAATTTACAATGATAAGGCACATAACATACAGATTATTGTTGGTGATGTTGCAACCAGAAATACTATAGGATTTCAGCAGCCGTTTTCGGGTGGTGGTATTAACATCGCCAGACAAGGAGGCAACGGAAATGTTATAAATCCGGGACTGCCACTTGTTATTACGAAGTTAAGTAAGGTAGAAGTTCGATTGGGTGACGAAATTTTGCGAGTCGTTATTTTAGCTCCGGGAACTTATACTGTAGATGATTTAGGAGAAGAGGCTAGACTTCCGGGAGTTACCATAAAGAAGTCAGATCAGGTGAGCAGATCGGAAACTTTCACGGTTGATTACTTTAGCGGATACGATATGCCTGATTTGGGAACGGATGACTTCGATTTGACGGTGGCGTTTACTCATTACTGGAATGTAGATGATCCATACAAGATCAGATATCGCAATAAGCCTCGTTTTAATGGAAATTACAGATTTACTCCGATCGAGAACGTGACTTTTGCTTTCGGTGTTCAAGGATATAATAATTCTTACGGGTTGGATTTTAATGTTATTTTCATGACTCCGTATGGAAAAATTGCTCCGAATATCGGATTTACGGATACGTACCGAGGCAAAAAAGCTGCCGGCGCGGGAATATTCTACGCTGCACCGAAAAATTCCTATGGAATACACTTTGAAGCCATGCTCAGTGCAAAGGGCAGGGGGTACGGTGACCTGAAAGTTTCCGAGGAGAAAGCTGAAGATGGTGACTATTACATGGATAAATATTTCTCGGATTTGGCCAACAAATTTCAGCTGAAAAACGGTCCTTTTAGTCCAGAAAATTCCAGATCGACGATGGTCAGATTGTATAGTGATCCTATTCACGGATATACTCCGGGATTCACTTTTGTGGGAGCTTGGTCAAACAATCACGAGGGAAATACTAACAATTACAGAGATTACTCAGTTAGTTTGACGAAATCTCCATTTGAAGGTTGTATTGTAACCGCGGTTGCCGGATTGACCTACGATGACCCAACCAAGGGTAGAAATCAGAAGTCTCCCGACAGAAGACTAACTCTTGCTTGCAACATCGATTTGAATTCTGAAATTTCGATGAAAGGAACTTATTCTCACTTGGATCAGGAGAGAATGAAAAAATATGGTTCGATTACCTATACTCCTGAATACTTCCGAATGCCGGGCAAAAGCTGTCCAGTATTTTCTGTTAAATATGACAATGAGTACTTTGGCGTGAAAGTTGAAGAAAATATTGCCGATAGCTACGCAGATAAAAAATCCGCTACATTGGACGGTCACAAGAACAACCAGTCAATTATGTTGGGAACGAGTTTGACTCCAAAAGGATTCAGAGCGGTGAAGAAGAATGACTTCAACGTCATCCGTACGGCGGAAGATTTCAGAAAATAATTTAAAGCTCGGTTATCGCAGCTTGTTTGGAAATTCTCTGAGTGATCGGAGAATTTCTTTTTTTTTCATAGCCTTTTTGATATTATCAGTTCCATAAGGAAGGAGTTTTTTTATGTCAGCAAAGAATCCTTGGGAGGATGATGACGACAATTCTTGGGGAAGTGATGTTTCTGGGGAATTTGTTGAGGATATAAAACAGAATTTTGGGAAAATTTTCGATAAAAATCCCCTGAAAGGAAATTTCATGGGGATCGGTTTGGTGCTGGTTGCTTTGTATTTTGCTTCCGGGTTTTTGCAGGTACAGCATGATCAATGCGGAGTAGTGTTGAGATTTGGTGAGTGGGTAAGAACTGTCGGTCCGGGACTTCGGTATGTTTTGCCCTATCCTTTTGAACAAGTGATTTTGCAAAGAGTTACAAAAGTAAATCAGATAGATATTTCCAATAGCAATCAGCAAGAAGAAAGTTTAATGCTTACGGGTGATTCGAATTTGGCGAACATATCTTTCAGCGTTCTCTGGAAAATTAAGAATAATGGTGTGGAAGATTTTCTGTTTAATGCCAAAAAGCCCGAACTTACTGTGAGAGCGGTTGCGGAAAGTGTAATGAGAGATATTGTGGGACAGACTCCATTCACTTACGTGCAAACCGAAGGGCGTGGAGATATCCAGAATAAAGCCAAAAAGGGGCTTCAGGCAATCATGGATGAATACAAAATGGGTATAGAGATTATCCGAATTGAATTGCAGAAAGTTGAACCGCCTGCTTCAGTTATTGATTCTTTCCGAGATGTGGAAAGGGCCCAAGCTGAACAGCAGAGTGAAAAAAACAGAGCGGAGGCGTATGACAGAGATACAAGAGCGAGAACGAGAGGTCTGATTGCCGAGAAAATAAACAACGGAGAGGCTCAGAAAGAGGCAATAATAGAGAAAGCGAAAGGAAGTGTTGCGAGATTTCTTGCGGCACATTCACAGTATAAGTTATCTCCTGATATTGTGTCGAAGAGGTTGTATCTTGAAGCAATGCGCGACATATATGAAAATACGAAAAAAATCGTTGTAGATAACAACTTGAAAGCGGTTCCTTATTTGCCAATTACCGAATTAAATAAAAATAAAGCGGGAGATGTAAAATGAAGAAAATAGTATTTGCCGCTGCAGCTTTTTTTGTTTTGGTTGACGGGTTGTTTACGGTAAGTCAGATTGAAAATGTCGTGATTACTCGTTTGGGGGAGCCGGTTAGAGTTGTTAAAACTCCTGGATTGCATTTTAAGATTCCATTTGTGGAGACAGTTGCTTTTTTCGATAAAAGGCTGTTGAGTGTTGAGCTTTCGGCTCTCGAAGTTACTTTAGGAGACAAGAGACGTATAATGGTCGACGCTTTCGGTCGCTACAGAATTACTGATCCGTTGAAATTTTATCAGGCGGTTGGCAGTGAGCACGGGGTATTGACCAGATTACACCCTGTGGTCCTTGGTAGTCTCAGCAGCGTGTTGGGTGGAGTTAGTTTGTCTTCCCTCTTGTCCGATACGAGAATTTCAGCAATGAACAAAATTCGCGACGAAGTAAATTCAGCCGTTAAAGGTTTTGGCATAGATGTAGTGGATGTTCGTATCCGAAAAACAGATTTGCCTTCCCAGAACAGTGAAGCCATTTGCAAAAGGATGATCAGCGAGCGGGAGAGAGAAGCAAAAGAGCTGAGGGCAAAAGGTGTCGAACTTTCCAAAATAATAAAATCAACTGCTGATAAGGAAAATGCTATCGCAATAGCTCAAGCGGATGCAAAGGTGCAGACTCTGATTGCAGAAGGAGAGCTTGACGCAAATAAAATCTATACGGAAGCCTTTTCGAAGGACAAAAAATTTTTTGAGTTTTTCCAAACATTGGAGACTTACAAAAAGTCGTTTTTAGAAAAGAATACATCTTTCGTTATCGCGACTGATGGTCCTTTCTTTAACGTAATGAGGGGGAGGAATTGATATGCGTAGCTTATTCGTAATTATTTTCAGCTTTTGCTTTTTTGTGAGCGATGCGAGTGTGTTCGGAATAAAAATCAAAGGTGGCGTTAAACCTCTGATGGACACAGTTGTTGATGTGGTGGTTGCGGATAAGAATGAGGAAGGCCCAGAAGGCAAATCTTCTAATGGAACTGGGTTTATAATTTACGAAGACGGATACATTGTCACTAATTGGCATGTTATTGATTCCTGTGAAAAAATAAAAGTTGTGACGTCAGACGGCAACGAATACTCTGCGAGAGTAATCGGAAAAGATGAACATTATGATGTTGCTTTGTTGAAAATAGATTTAGATCAAAATGTGAAACTGTCAGCGGTGAAGTTTGCAGACTCGGATAAGATTGAAGTCAGCGATCCAGTAATTACGATAGGAAATCCCTTTGGTCTTGGGAAAACAGTAACGGCTGGTATTATTTCATATAAAGGAAGAAATTTATCTGATCAGATTTCAGAATTGGGGGAAAATGGTCATTTGGTTTCCTATATTCAGACGGATGCAGCTGTTAATTACGGAAATTCCGGGGGACCTTTATTTTCGGAAAACGGAGAGGTGATCGGTATGATTACCGTCTTTGTTTCAGATGGATTGCGCAGTACTGGTATAAATTTTGCAATACCATCTAACATTTTGTTGAAGGTTATTAGTCAATTGAAAACTTTCGGGAAAATGCAAAGAAGTTGGTTGGGATTTTCTGCCAGCAGAATGTCTAAAGAAGCAGCTAAGTTGCTGATAGGAAATAATGTTGGGTATTACGTGACAAATGTTAGCGAAAAATCGCCGGCAATGTTTACGGGAATAAAAGTCGGAGATATTATTCTATCGGTAAACGGAGAAGTAATTTCCGAAAATACCAATATGGAATATCTGCTAAACAATTTGCCGATAGGAGAGGTTATTCCTATACAAATTATGCGAGACGGAAACAGAAGAATGCTCAGCATTACCGTTAAATCGTACAACGATGAGGATATTTCTTTCGTGGATGATGACGACAACAACGGAAAAGATATTCCTTATGAAAAAATAAATGGGTTGGACCTAGGATTGACCAATCTTACGAGAGAATTAAGGGAGATTTTTAAAATATCTTCTCACGAAAATGGTGTTTTGGTTTCGTTTGTGGGTTCTTCTTTGAGCAATGATATTGGTGTGGGAAATTTGATAAAAAAAGTCAATCAATCTGAGATAAAAAATCTGAATGATATGAAATCCTCTGTTGCCAACTTTCTCCAGGGAAATAAAAGTGGAGATAAGATTGTTCTGTACGTGCAAGATCCTTTGATAAAAAAATCTTCATATGTCGTTGTGAAATGCGATAGGGGAAGAAGGAAAGGGAAATAGGGAGAGATAAATTTGCTTCCTGTCTTCGTTGTTGCGGGGCCGACCGCCTCGGGTAAAACGGGTTTTTCAATCGAATTAGCTGAAAAATTTAGGGAAAAAGAAATTTGTTGTGAGATAATAAATGCCGACAGTATTCAATTGTATAATGAATTGAAAATTCTGACTGCTTTCCCAAATTCGAAGGAAATGAGTCGTGTACCTCATCACTTGTTTGGAATACTCGAACCTTTTGAGATGTATTCGGTTGGAAAATGGAAACAAGTTGCGGAAGCAAAAATTGATGAGCTGCATAAGCAAGGTAAAATACCAATTCTTTGCGGCGGAACAGGTTTCTATTTGAATTCTATTATTCAAGGGATCGCAAAAATTCCTGATGTTCCTGAAAGTTATCGAAAAAAAGTTTGGGAAAGATTTCAAAAAATCGGACGAGAGAATTTTATGGAGGAGCTGCTGAAATTAGATTCCGGCAATAAACTGAATCCTAATAATACGCAGCGAATATTGAGAGCTTACGAAGTGGTATCTTTTACGGGAAAGCCTCTTTCTTATTGGTGGAGTCAGGGAGGCAAATCTAAATATAACGATGTAAAAACATTGGTTCTGTTGCCGCCAAAAGAAAAATTGTGGGAAAATATCTTGAAAAGATCGATTCACATGGTAGATAACGGGGCAATTGAAGAGGTTCAGGAGTTTCTTTCTCGATATCCAAATTATAAGGGACCTTTGGACAGAGTTATAGGTTTCATTGAAATTCAAGATTTTCTGGAACGAAAAATTTCAAAAGAGCAGTTGATTGAACACATGTTTATCCAAACGCGCCAGTACGCCAAGCGCCAGTCGACTTGGTTCAGAAACCAAATGTCAGACGTAATGTTTGCAGAAGCAGGTTTCTCTGATATCATTAACAAGTTTATGATTTTTTATTTATCTATTGACAAAAAATTGTGATTTGATACTCTATACGAGTTTTTCACTTAAAAGGAGGTATTGTGAGCAAAAGTAAAGTGATAATTTTGTCATTTCTTTTGTGGGGATGTACAGGGATTGACAAAAATAAATACATTGATGAATACAGTAAATTCAGCTGTGAAGAGCTGGATCGAGAGTATCGGGATGTGCTTTCCGCAAGGGTCGATGCATTCAATCAAAGAATGAGGTCGAATAACACAAATTTGATAGTTAATACCACCCTCGGAGCGATATCAGGTCATGGAAAGACGATATTTAATGAAAATTCCTATTCAGAGCAAGAGGCAGAGGTCATATTATGGGCACTAAGACAAGTAATGCACGATAAAGGTTGCAAAGAAAAAAGGAGTTGTAAATGAAAAAATTAATTTTGGCCTTTTGCATTTTTAGCTTAACGGGTTGCGGTTCTAGCCGTGAAGAGAGGATACGAGCCATAGAAGATGAGTATTCTGTGTTGGATTGCAACGTATTGAAAGTAGAACAGGATTTGTTGACGCAGATGGTTGCGGAACAAGAGAAGTCGCTTGCGGCGATGAATGTCGCGAGTATTGCCGTTGGGTTGTTATCTATTGCCACCACCGGTAGCGGAGGTTTCTCGACCTCTGGTAGCAAACAACTGGAGGAGGATAAACTCAGGTTGGAGGCTTTGACGAACTTGGTGGACGAATGCAAAAACGACCACCGTTGATCGGTCATCTTAATTTTATGAACGGGGTAGGGGGATAAATTAGGCTCGCCTGCTCCTATTTTTCCCGAACCATCTCCAAAAATTCCTGTTCCGAGATGATTTTTACCCCGAGGTTTCGCGCTTTTTCCAATTTCGATCCGGCGTTTTCTCCGGCAACAACCAGATAAGTTTTCGATGATACTGAGGAGGATGCTTTTCCTCCCAATTTTTCAACGATTTCTTTCGCTTCGTCTCTGCCTAATGTGCTGAGAGTGCCCGTAAATACGATGCTTTTTCCTGTCCATTCAGATTCTGAAGTTGCTTGTGCATCCTGAATATCGACCACTGTCGCCAATTTTTTCATGACCTCCAGATTGTTGGATATCTTGAAGAAATTTTTCAAATCCTGAATCATTGAGTCGCCGATGCCGTTAATTGTTACCAGTTCGCTGACAGTGTCTTGTTCGACAGCACTCAAAAAATTCGAAAAAGTTCTGTAGAATCTCGCGATCAACACGGAAGCTGCCCGCCCAATCTGTGGGATACCGAGCGCGTTGATAAATTTCTCCAACCCGATATTTTTTGCGGTTTTTATCGATTTGAAAAGATTTTCCACAGATTGTTTGCCCCATCCGTCCTCGTTTTCCAGGTGATATTGTTGATTTTTTTCTTGAAGATAAAAAATATCAACAGGGCTTTTTACGATACCCTTGTTGAAGAGAAATTTGATGTTTTGTTCGCCAAGTCCCTCAATGTTGAATGCCTGGCGCGACACAAAATGTATAAGTCTTTCTACAAGCTGAGCGGAGCAATCAAGGTTTTCGCACTTGATCGCGACTTCCTCTTCTTCCCGTACCAATTCAGATCCACAGCACGGGCATGTAGTTGGAAATTTAAACGGCTCGGAGTCTTGCGGTCTTTGTTCGATTATCGGGTGGAGAATCTGCGGAATCACATCGCCCGCGCGCTGCACCACAACTCGATCTCCGACACGAATATCCTTTTTTTCGATTTCATCTTTGTTGTGGAGAGTTGCTCGAGAAACAATGACTCCACCGACGTTAACCGGAGCCAACTCCGCCACAGGGGTAATATTTCCCGTTCGTCCAACCTGTACGACTATGTTCAAAACGGTAGTTTGCGCTTTCTGAGCCGGAAACTTGTAAGCTATTGAATGTCGTGGGTATTTTGTCGCATTTCCCATCTGTTTTTGCAGCGAGAGATCGTTTGTTTTGTAAACGACGCCGTCGATGTCATAATCCAGATCGGAGCGCTGCTGCTCCATGGTTTTGTAAAATTCAAAAGCTTCCTTTTGGTTAAGGCACAATTTTGTTTTGTCCGAAACCGTGAAGCCTAAGTTATGCAAAGTTTCTAAGATTTGCCGCTGACTAGTAAGATTTAAATCTTTTCCGATAATCGAGTAGGCGAAAAATGTCAATTTTCGCTGAGCTGTGATTTTTGAATCTAGCTGCCGCAGAGAACCGGCTGCTGCATTACGAGGATTCGAAAATAATTTTTCTCCACTGAGTCGGCGTTGTTCGTTTAACTGCTCAAAATCTTTTTTCAACATCACGACTTCGCCTCGAATTTCAATATCTCCCGATAAATTTATCTTTTTCGGAACATTATTCAAAGTTTTCATGTTCTCGGTAACATCTTCCCCAATTGCTCCATCTCCTCTGGTGGATGCCTGAACCAAAATACCGTCGCGATACATAATCGACGCGGAAAGACCGTCCAATTTTGGTTCCAGCATGAACTCAATTTCAGACCTTCCTGTTAATTTCTTTACTCTGTCGATAAAATCTTGAATGTCATCCTCATTAAACGCATTTTCCAAAGATAACATTTTTTGCTTGTGAATGACTTTTTGAAAATCCTTGGAAACTTTTGCTCCAACATTCTGAGAAGGACTGGATTCTGTCGCTAATTCGGGATACTCATCCTCGATAGCGAGAAGTTCTTGATAAAGCGCATCATATTCAGCATCGCTGACACTGGGGTCGTCGAATATATAATATTGTCGGGAATAATTCGACAATAATTTCGAAAGTTCCGCGTGCCTTTTTTTCTTTTTTGCTAACATATGGGCTCCTTATATATTTTTAGTATCCTCTGACGTATTTTCGAATCTATCGACTGATTATAATATAAAATTTGAGTTAGTATTTGATTTTTTTGAATATTATCTTGATAGATTTTATCTCTTATACCTTGAAAAATTTCTGATTTTTCGGTAAACAGAACAGTGTAAAAAATTAGTTAGGAGATTAATATGGCAGTACCTACGAAAAAGGTTTCCAAATCGAAGAGAAATATGCGCAGGTCGCACTTGGCTCTTACACCTGTTAACGTCGTTACCTGTCCGAATTGCGGGGAGTCGAAACTTCCGCATCATCTGTGCAGAGTGTGCGGTATGTACAACGGTCGTCAAATTTTGAAAGATAGGCGTCAAGAGGCGTAATGACTACTTCCTGCCCACGGGTTATTGCTATAGACGGCATGGGCGGAGATAATGCCCCAGAAGCGGTTCTGAAGGGATTGTCTCAGTTCAAAGGTTCAGATTTCCGGTTTTTGATTTTTGGAGATAGTGGCATCCTGAGGAAATACGAGAATGATTTTCTTGAGGGTGTATCCTACGAGATTCGCCATG
>CADARG010000043.1 GCA_902790255.1 uncultured Pseudomonadota bacterium
GAATTTCCAGCAAACTTTGCATTCCTTGGGGATTGTGATCTCCTGATAAAAAAATATTTCGTTGCATATATTGGACTTTTTCCATGCGGCATGGCCAATTTATATCTTGTAACGAAGAAAGGTATTTTTCATAGTTTGGAACTAAGTATTTGAAAATTTCTATGGCTAAACTTGTGTTTTCTACAGCACGTTCCCCGAGTAAATTCAATTTATAGTTTCGATTATTTATTTTCACAAAATATTCCGGCTGTGTATTTTTTTGAACAAGATAATTTAATTTTGGAGATTCGAAAAATCGAGTATTTTTTTCTAACAAATATCTGAAACAGATATCGGAGATCTCTTTGGGAAATTTTGTATGAAACACTGTATTATTTTTTCTAATAATTCCGAACTTATTTTCAGCAATTGAGATCAATCCTTTTCCTAAAACATCCTCATGTTCTATTCCTAAACGAGTTATAACGCTAATGTCATGATCGATAGCATTTGTTGCATCCAAAGTTCCTCCCAAACCTATTTCAAAAATTACGAAGTCAGTTTGTTTTTCGAAATAAAAATAATAGGCAGCAATCAAAGTGAGATATTCAAAAAAACTGAAATGGAAATTTGCTACTTTCTTACGAACAATTCGAAAAATTCTACAAAAATCCTCGTCTGTAATATCTACACCGTTGTGTTTTATTCGCTCATTAATTTTTATGATATGAGGAGACGAAAAAAATCCAACATTTTTTCCAGAGGAAATTAGTAAGGTTTGCAATGTCACACAAGTAGATCCTTTCCCATTCGTTCCAGTTACTAAAATCACTTTTTCTGGGGGGAAATTTATGTTTAAGGCATCCAGTCCTTTTTTTATTTCGTTAGGTGTATGGTATTCGGTTTGTGTTTCTAAAAAACTCAAAATTTCTATCAGAGAAAATGGCAATGAAAAAATTATTCGGAACTGATGGAATTCGAGGGGTTGCAAATGTTTATCCTTTAACTATCAATGTATGTAGCAAATTGGCGCGAGCGGTTTATAAAAAATTTTTGAGTCATGATTTAAAAAGAAAAACAATTTTTATCGGAAAAGATACTCGAATTTCCGGAGATGTTTTTGAACATTCGCTGGCTGCTGAGTTTTGTGCAATGGGAGTAGATGTGAGGTTGTTAGATATTATTCCTACTCCGGCAATTTCAATTCTAACAAAAAAGTTTGGAGCGGATTTAGGGGTAATGATTTCAGCCTCTCATAATCCTTATAACGATAATGGAATTAAATTATTCAATTCTTTGGGATTAAAGCTGAGCGACGAAGAAGAGATCGAATTGGAAGAGTTGATTTTCAATAACAATGAAGATTTTAACGTATCGAATGATAAATTCGGGCGAGTAATTTTTGATTGCATGGCGCATAAAACGTATCAAGATATATTCGAAAGATTTTTTACTTTCGATAAAGAAGTTACAAGCAAACTTAATATAGTGTTGGATTCTTCTAATGGGGCTTTATATAAAATCGCTCCACAAGTTTTTCGAAATTTGGGATTTAATGTAATTAGTTTGTTTGATAACCCCGATGGAGTAAATATCAACGATAATTGTGGAGTAACTCATCCAGAAATTTTATCTCGTGCTGTTCTAAACAATAACGCGGATTTCGGAATTGCCTTTGATGGTGATGGGGACCGTGTTTTGATTTGTGATGAAAAGGGACAATTGCTGAGTGGCGAAGATATTCTTGCAATTTTGTCTTTAGAAAGTGGCTACAACGAGATTGTTTCTACAGTTATGGCAAATTTTGGTTTCGAAAAATATTTGGAGAGACGTGGGATAAAATTAATAAAAACAAAAGTTGGTGACCGTTATATTTCGGAATATCTCAGATACAATTCTGTGAACTTAGGAGGAGAACCTTCTGGGCATATAATAGTAAGTTCGCATGCACCAACAGGAGATGGTTTGTTTGCAGGATTAAAAGTTATCGAAATGATGTTGCGCAGCGAGAAAAAATTTAGTGAATTGCGATTATTTGATCCATGTCCGTCAGTAAATAAAAACGTGAAAGTCACAGATAAGTCTGTCATCGAAGATGAAAAAATAAAAAAAATCATCGAGAATTGTAAAGCTGAATTGTTAGATAAAGGTAAACTGATAGTACGTCCTTCCGGAACAGAACCCTTAATTCGGATAACTGCGGAAGGAGAAAATCCTGATCAGCTCAAAGATATTGTAGAGAGAATTTTTACCGAGATCGAGGATGCATAAAATATGATTCCGGTAACTTTTTTAATCACAGGAGCATGTTTTTGTGTTGCCGTAATTATTTTTCAGCTGATAGTAATTCATAATACAAATAAGAAAAATTCCTTCCTACTTCTAGAAAAAGTTCGACTCGAGGAAAGATGCAACGGACTCGAATCTTTTGAAAAAAAATACAGCGATTTGTTCGAAAATTATTCGGAATTAGAAAAGAAAAATATTTTGCTGCAATCTAATTTGGAACAGGAGAAAAAAAATCTATCGGAAAAAATCGCTCTACTACAAACTGCCGAAACAAAATTAAGCGACACTTTCAAGGCTCTCAGTTCGGATGCTCTTTCGAAAAATAATCAGTCGTTTTTGGATTTAGCACGAGTGGCATTCTTGAAATTACAGGAAAAGGCAAAGTCAGATCTCGAGCTGAATAAAAAATCTGTCGGCGACTTGGTTAATCCTATCAAGTCAGCACTGGACGGAGTGGAACAAAAGCTGGGAGATCTTGAGAAATCTCGAGTTGGAGCCTATGAAGCCTTGAAACAACAGGTTGGTGATTTGATTATTTCCCAAAACTCTCTAAAAAATGAAACCAGTCGATTGGTGTCGGCGCTAAAAACTCCTAACACTCGCGGACGCTGGGGAGAAATTCAACTGCGTCGAGTTGTCGAGCTTTCCGGAATGGTCGAGCATTGTGATTTTTGTGAGCAAATTTCAACAAACAACTCCGATTCAAAGATCCGCCCTGACATGGTAATCTATTACCCAGGTAACAAACAGGTTATTGTCGATTCAAAAGTTCCGCTAACTGCCTATTTAAAATCTTTGGAAACTCAAAACGAAGTTGAAAGGAAAATTTTACTTAAAGAACATGCGAAGCAGTTGCGCAACCATATAGTAATCTTTTTTTCCGTCGCGGTAGAACAAGATCCGGAGCTTATCGAATTCGCAATGCGAGAGAGGGTGTTGATTACAACCCCAACGACACTTTTAGCCCTGCTCCACACAATCGCATGGGGATGGCGTCAGGAGAACTTGGCAGAAAATGCAAAACAAATCGTAAAAATGGGTCAAGAACTTTACAAACGGTTGTGCGATATGTCGCAGCATTTCGCAAATCTGGGAAAAAGTGTCTCCGGTGTCGTCAACCATTACAACAGAACGGTAGCCACTTTGGAAGGTCGTGTTTTGGTCAGTGCCAGAAAATTTACGGAAATCGAAAATCACGAAAAAAACATCACTGAGCTGAGTGAAATTGATAATAGCGTGAGGCAAGTTAGCGCACAACCGTAAATATGTATTAACATTGTTGTATAAACCTGTTTAATTTGAATTTGCACCCATTTCAGTTTACTAATACATGTTAAATAGTATCAAAAATAGCATCACTTGTAAGCAAATACCGTTCCATCGCTTGATACAAAATATAACCTACCTTCTGAAACTATCGGACGTGCAGTTATTCCTTGTCCAAAATCTTCTAAACGCTTGTATGATTTCATGCTTCCATCCTTTGCTGAAACCGTAACAATCATTCCGTCAGATGCCATCATCACAAGATCATCGTTTGTCTGTATTGGACCAAACCACTCAGAATAAACTCTCGACTGACCGAACCAACTAAAAGTATCATCACTCTCGAATTTGAGTCGACGAGTCCATCTAACCTTTCCATTATCTTTATTAAGACAAACTAAATCTGCCGAAGAATCTAACACAAAAAGGCAGTTTCCACTAACCAATGGAGTTTCTAAACCTCCGAAATCTTTCTTCCATACAACATTTCCATTTCCGACATCAAAAGCAACAATTTGCCGATTAGCACTGGTGAAAAAAATCAGGTTATCCTTTACAACCGGACACGCTCTCGGATGTGAAAAGGACTCCCCTGCATTCACGAATGAAAATTTGGAAAGCATGGTGCTCCAAAGCACAGAACCATTACCGAGCAAAGCAAACACTTCTCCTGACGGATAAGATAAATAAACAACATCGTCTTTAATCACAACTCCAGAGCTCCCCATATAGGTTGAGTCCATCATCATGCCAGAATGAGACCAAAGCAATTTACCGCTCTGTATATCTAACACTTGCAAGCTACTGTTATCACAGAGAAGATAAACTTTTCCATCATAAATCGTAATTCCATCTCCCTTGCAGCAAGCAGGAAGTTTTACTCTCCATAACATTGTTCCATTTGTTTCATCGAAGGCAAAAGCTTCCGCAAAGCTTGATGTAACAACCAATTTTCCGTCACTATAAGACAAAGCTCCGCCAATTTGTCCATCTTTTCCTTTTATTGTTGTTGTTTTTTTCCAGATTTTTCTGCCACTTTTGGCATCGAAGGCATAAACCACTCCTCCGGCATCAATACAAAAAACCCTGCCATTCCCTGATACCACCGAAGATATCGTTCTAAGAGACTTCGAACATCCATATTTCATATCAGCAGACCAATACAAACGTAAATTTTCGTTCAAATTTACTGAAGTTTGGTTCAAAACAACTGGAGTATTATCTAAATCTTTCCCCTGTACTTCAGAAAGAATGATATCTTTTCTAACCCCTTCCAACGACTCTTTATTGGAACAACCAACTAAAATTAGTTCTAAAAACGAAAAAACGATAACTTTCTTCATCAAATCATCTCCGTATTTACTTTTCCTCTTTGTTAGATTTACTAAATTTACCCGCATTCAGAGATTTTACGGAATTATTTTTCAATTCCTTGTTTGGCAAAGTTTGGCTGTAAGTACCATTTTCACCAATTGATAACTCTCCAGGATCATCTTTATGATTTTTTATATAATTAACCACTTTAGTTACTCTTTTTTTCAGAGTATCAGGGGCTTCTTTATTATCAATTATTTTCGTTAAAATCTCGATTGCTCTGTTATATTCTTTCTTATTAGCGTAGATCATCGCTATCTTTTCCATCGCCGTAAACCTGAACGGACGATCATCTGCCGTCAACTTTGTTAAACGCTCCAACGATTTATCTCCAGATTCTAATTTGTACGAAACATACATCAATACAGCAAGATCCCGCCAAACAACATCAACTCCTCTTCTTTCGGACAATTCCAGTAATTGCTTTGCTGTTTTTTCAATGTCTGTTGAAGTTCCAACTTCACGTCCCGCCTTGATAAGGGATACCAATGGAACCAATTCTGTCGGAGCGTGTTGTCCCAAATTCTCCAATATAGCCTTACTTTTCTTTTCACCTGCCTCACTCTTCATCGCTGAAGAATAGATTTCGTCATACAAACTAGTCGTTGCAATTTCCAAACGTTTCTGCTTATTGGAGTACCATGTCGAGTGACCAACTATTCCGACAATTATCAAAATAATAACCCACGAAATTATATTCTGATGCTTTTTCAAAAATTTCAGCACCTCATCATGTTTTAGTTCCTCATTGATTTCATCGAAAATCGAATTTTCTTCCGCCGACATGCTATCCCCTCGCTAAAACAAACGACTTAATTCTAAACCATGTTAACAACTCTTTCTAGATCTGATTAACCTTTATTTAACTAAGGAATGAGATAATGTAAAAAAGTCGGAGATAAAAATGTTAAAAAATTTTTGGTTTGCTTGTCTTATTTTTCCTTTGGTTTTAAATGCGGATTCAACTACCTATATATCCGAGCCTTCCAGTGTAGCTGCGGTAAAGAAAAATATTACGGATTTGAAAGAAGAAATTAATTCTCTGGATATTGTTAGTGTACAAAAAATTTATGATTATCTTTCTGAGAAAAAAAAGGAAATTACAGATAAAAATCTGTCAGAAATCTATTATACCGCGCTTTCATTTCTGAGAGTTCAACAAAATATGCTATCAAAAGAACTGTTGAGAAAAAAACTTACTTCTTTGCTGGATAGCGCAAGCTGGCTGTATTCCGATTACGCAAATGAAAAATTTACGGATAGAGTTACAAATCTGGGCAGATTGCTAAATTCTGAAGTTTTTATCCATTTAAGCGTTCAAAAAATGTCTGAGTGCCTGGATATTGCTAATAATCTAAAAAATATTGTGGAATATAGTAACCTGGGAAATGATTTCTCTCCAGAAGACGGTCCGGATTACTTCAGCCCTGACTTTTTTATGAAAAAAGAGATAGAAACGGCTCAACAAATATACGATCAAGTGATCGCATTGGAAAATCAAGCTCAAGATTTTTCAAAAAATTGTGCTGACCTTTCGAAGCAGCAATTAACAGATAACCTAAAAAAAGCGAATGATTTCATTAACGAATTGCAATCTATGACGATTAATATCGGAAGTGAAAAAGTAAAAATTTCACGAAACATCCGAAAGCATTTGAAAAATCTATCTTCTTCGTCAATCGAAAAGTTAACGGAGCAAAGAAACCGAATCGAATATTAGAGAGAATATAAAATCTCAATTAATCGCGTTTTTGTTTTTTGCGCTTTCTTTTTTGATTTTTTTTGAAAATAAAATAAAACAAGGCGCTTAGTAGAACAACTAGTGCTGCGTACTGAACATACTGTAGGTTGTATTTTGCTTTTTCCACAACATTGGCGAATGCATATCCAGCACCTGCGACAATTACAGCCCAAACAAATGCCGCCGGAATATTCAGAGCAGAATATTTCAACGGAGGAATATCTGCCGCCCCGATCATAATGGGACTGATATTTCGTATTCCGTAAACAAATCGACATCCGAAAATAAATAGCGAATCATACTTTCTCAAAAATTCCAGAACTTTTTGAGATTTCTCCTTTAATTTCGGATGTTTCTCTATCAACTTTATCCCATAAATTCTGCCTACGAAATACAAAATCTGTTCCGTAATCATAGTTCCGAGAAAAGCAGCAAAAATCACCCCTTGTAATGACATTAATCCCTGACGACATAAAAACCCTGCCGTTAAAACAGCAATCTCTCCCTCAATACACGCAAAGAGAAAAACTGCATAATAACCAAAACCCTGTATAAAACTTTCGAACAAACCAATATCTCTTGAGCTAAATGGTGCGCCCGGAAGGATTCGAACCCTCAATCTTCAGATCCGTAGTCTGACGCTCTATCCAGTTGGGCTACGGGCGCACAACAATTGGTGGGTGATAACAGGTTTGAACTGCTGACCCCCTCGGTGTAAACGAGATGCTCTACCGCTGAGCTAATCACCCAAAACCGTTTAGAACATACCCTAAGTCATAATTATAATCAAGTTGTATTTTTTTGAAAAATCGGAGGTGGTTTTTCATATATATTTCAGAAAAATCGTTTTTATTTTCATCGAAACATTCATTAGCCAATCGAACCCCACCGACAAATCGGTTCCTTTCTGAAAAGTAAAATTATCTTTCACTCTGACACTGCTTCCTTTTTTATCATCCATTCGGCACCAATCGAATTTGATTTCTGTTTCTTCTTCTATTTCATTCTTGTGAGCATACAATCGGTCGAATATCTGCTTATCATTGGGAATCCAAAAATCTACGGTAACTGAGTTAGCCCTACTGAATCTGACCAAATTTATATGCGCCTTGCTGGTACCAATTGATAATGAATACCAATGGTCAGGTTTTGCTTCATGTTTACGAAAAGTTTTTGCAAATTTTTGATTTTTCCAGGCATATTCATTAAAGGCATTCCAGAAAATCCCGTGACTCCGTTTACTCTCTGATAATTCTTCACTTTCCAATCGCTTTTGCTCTTTTTTCCAACCATTGGGAGTGGAAACAGCTACAAACATCGGAGCCATTCTGGAGTCATCAATTTGATATAATTTGATTTCGCAAAGGAAGAAGCCAATGTCATCATTAGTATTCTCATTAAGCCATTCGATAGCAGCCTTATGCTCTTCCCTGGCACGTTTTACGATCCAAACAATATAACTGGCATTTTTGCCTGCTGCATATGTAATAATTTTTCCAAGATGATCGTGGTTTGTATCTTCAAGCTGATTTTCAATAATAATTTTACGATCAGTTCCTGTTTCTTTAGCAAAAATATCAGCGGAAAATTCTCCGATCTCAGATTCCGTTTCTTCGACAGTGATTTCTAAACCTATAACGTCGGCAAGATACTCGATATTCTTTTCTTGAGCCAACCAAGGGGTGAAATCCGAGGCTTCGTGTGGCCAAACTGATCTTAAATCGTCAATTTCCTTTAAGCTGCTCAATTCTGTTTGCGACATAATTAACTTCCATTACTTCCATTTATCATTCTACATTTTAATTATTATCAAATGGTAAACAGATGTTTATTTTGATTTTTTCATAACTGCAGCAAAAAATCCGTCTGTGTCATTACGAAACGGTGTTAATCTCAAGAAGTCTCCACAATAGTTTCTCAATTCAACTTTTTGTAATTTAAAATTGTTAAACTTTTTAAGAAATTTCTCGATCTGATCTTCGTCTTCCTCCTTTAAAATTGAACAGGTGGAGTAAACCAAACGCCCCCCGGGTTTTACCAAATTTTGAGCTATTTTAAGAATTCCAGCCTGGACTTCAAGCAATTCTAGCAGATCACTTTCGCAGAACTTTGCTCTCATATCAGGATTCCTTCGCCAAGTACCCGTTCCCGAGCAAGGTACATCGACGAGTACGACATCTGCTGATTCTCTATGACGTTTCAACCACTTATTGTTGATCTCCTGACAAAAAACGTTGTTCACATTTGCGCGATGGAAGCGTTTTTTCGCATTTTCCAAACGCTCGGGATACTTATCCATCGCAAAAATCCGTCCTTTATTTTCCATATACGCTGCTAAAGCCAGAGTTTTTCCGCCAGCCCCTGCGCAATAATCTACGACCATATCTCCCGGATGAACTCCACACAATTCCGCAATTAACTGAGAACCTTCATCTTGTATTTCCACAATTCCATTACAAATTGACGAATGACTTCGACTAATTCTTCCATTCAAAATTCGCAACCCGTTCTCGGCGTATTCGGTATCTTCAATTTCGAACTCCTTCAGCTGTCCCTTAGCCTGCTCTTTTGTTGCTAGCAAGGTATTTACTCTCAAATCGACACAAGCCTTGCTGTTCAGCGCTTTCATCTCGTCCGAAAAATAATCTTCATCGAAAACTCTTCGCAGATAAGGATCTAACCATTTGGGATAATTTAGCTGCACATATGTCGGAAAATCTTCCAACTCTCTACGCAAAAATTTCCGTTCGAATTCCGATAATTTCTCGGGAGCATATTTTCTTCCTGAAAAAATTTCTTCGACTTGTTTCTCTGAAAACTTGCAATTGAACTTCATATGGGAAAGCACAAAAAATCTGCTAAAATTACTTGTGATTTTCCGAGTTATGAACCTTAGTTTCTCAAAATTGCGAAAAATTCCGTAGGAAAATTCTGCGATTGCTCGACGATCATTTGACCCCATCCACCTGTTATTCTTGAAATATTTCGACATCACAATATCAAAAGGTGCGCGCGATGCGAAAAATATATCCAATAAATCTATCGTAGATTTTACCCGTGCTTCTAATTGCATTTTAATGAAATTCCTATCACATAAATTTCTACCGACACACTGCGACTGGATTTCGGCTTGAAAAAATACGCTTTTGCGAAATCTTTCTTCATGCGCTCGAAAAACTGTTTTTCTTTTCCTCCCATAAATATTTTGGCGACAAACAACCCGCCCGGAGACAATGTATTTAGCGCAAAATCATAAGCGGAAGTTACCAAATTCATAATGCGCAGGTGGTCGGTCTGGGCGTGTCCCACAGTCGCCGGAGCCATATCGGAGACAATCAAATCCGCCTTTTGTCCCAACGCTTCAATGATTTTTTTCTGATTAGCTTCATCCTCGAAATCTCCGATAAATTGCTGAACTTTTGGGAGCTCATCGAAGTTCAGAAGATCTATTGCAACAATCTTGGCATTTTCTGCAGATCTTTCAGATAAAAGCTGAGACCATCCGCCTGGAGCTGCTCCCAGATCGATAATATATTTCGACTTCTTTATTAGCCCAAATTTTTCATCGATCTCCAGCAACTTATACGCCGCACGAGAACGATACCCTTCCTTGTGCGCCCGCTTCACGTATGGATCATTCATCTGACGGTCCAACCACAAACGCGAAGATAAACTCATCTTTCCTTTAATCTTCATGATTTTCTCAAATCCCATCTTCCTCCGAAAAATACATTATTACGGAAAAGAAGTATAGAAAAATCATATTTTTTGTGTTATTAATTCAATCGCCGTTGGGAAATAGTTTAGCGGTAGAACTCCCGGCTCTGGACCGGGCAACCTTGGTTCGAATCCAGGTTTCCCAGCCATTTATCTGTTTTTATCGATCTTGTTTTGTATCTTATCGTCTATTGAGTTACTCAAATTTCAGTGTATAATGGTCTTAGTTAGTTTGAGTGAGTCTTCAAAAAACTGCTCTAAGCTAAGCTTAAAAAGGGGTACTTTAGGGGGTACTTTTTTGATAATCAAACAGGGGTAGACATAATGTTAACAGAGCTGCAGTGTAAGAACTTTCAACCACAAGATAAAAGTTACAAAAAATTTGATAGTGGGGGTATGTTTTTATTGATAAAACCCAACGGGAATAAATATTGGCATCTAAAATATAAGTACGCAGGGAAAGAGAAGCTGATGTCGTTGGGGGTATATCCAGGG